>JAYTMW010000586.1:0-12313 GCA_043728105.1 Saprospiraceae bacterium
TCGACGTGAAAAGCCATGTCGAAATCAATTATTTTTATCTCCGAATCGTTTTTCAAAAGAATATTGCTCGTGTGAACATCACCATGCACCACGCCTGCCTTGTGTATGTGAGCGAAAGCATCAAGCGTTTGAGCATACCAATTCAAGCGTTTTTCGAGAGACGGCATGGGCTTTATTTCGTCAATCCGTTTGCGTATGCTGACGGCTTGGATGAATTCCAAAGCACCATAAATATTTTGCCCTTCCACATATTCAACCAATGCGCAAATATTGGGATGCTCGTCCATTTTTTGCATGATGCGAAATTCTTGACTAAAATTTTGAATCATATCTTGCTTAATTTCCTCATTCAAACCCGCTTCAATTCTGAGCAATTTCAGAATCACCGTTTCGTTCGTCTTGATGCTTTCAGCCAGATGAACCTCTATGGGGATGTGAATAGAAAGTAATTTTGTCAGGACATAATGATCCAAAACCGTCCCTTTTTTGAGTGGTTCAAGCACATTATCACTACTTTTTATATAATTTCTAATGGCTTTCACGTGTTCCGCATCGAAAAGGATGCGCTTAGACAACATGCTCTCTAAAAAATCTTCAACAATAGGTTTCACATCCGAAGTGTTTTCATCGAACTGTTTTGCGAGCCGTCTCAACAAAGTGTCAAAACTCACGGGCCGAGCGCAATGCGTAAGGAATGTGTATATGACAGGATTGACGAGTAATTTTTCGCCACGATGCTTATTGTAAAGCAAGAAGAGTTCTTCGTTTTTTATTTTTTGTATTTCCTCAACCGACTCCATGTCAATGTTTATTAATTGGCTCGGTCTAATGAATTTGTAGTAGGGCGAAATTTGATATTTTATCATGATGGATGAATTTTAAAATGTAGCGGCTGATTCATCTGCCAAGTCTGTTAAAAAATAAAAGCCTCTCTAACATAGTAGAGAGGCTTTTTGATTATTATAATTAAGCTGAAAAAATCAGATAATTGCGTAATAATTAAGGAATCAAAACTGGAGGAGGAGGAGGCGTTACTGAACCACCTTTTCTTGTTCCTTTGCTGCCGAAGCTTTTATGGCTACCCATGCTTTTCACAGATGCTTTTTTGTTTCTTTTTTTGCCTCCACGAACTAAAAACAATTGCTCGTTAGCGATAACATTGATACCTTTTTCTGTAAGTAATGACTGTAAATTTTTCATTGAAACGTTAATTTTTGATTGTGAACTAAATAAATTGTAAGATGATATGTATAGAGTCAAAACCGTACCAAAAATGGTGTACCTTTATTTTAGGACTATTTGTATAAGTAAAAAAAATAATTAGTTAAAAAAGGTAAAAAAGGGTATTTAAAGCATATAATTTATGTTTATTTTTAAATCGTTAATTATCAGTTTTTTATGCAGTAGTTCATTTTTTTATATGCGCATTTAAATTGTTTGAATTAAAAAATAAAAAATATTTAAATGTCTAAATATTTTTTTTAAAAAAAAATACCCCCTCAGTATTGATAAGGGATATTTGATAATTTTAGCTTCAAACCGTAGATGCGTTTTGAAAATCAATGAAAAAACAGTATTTTTGGGAATTCGGTCTCAATGAAATTTTGATTTATTCGTGAAAAATTGACAATCAATGATATATGGAGCATTTAATTACTGAAAATATTGGGTCGTTAAAAACCCGCTTAGCACCTACGCCAAGCGGGTTTTTACATCCTGGAAATGCTATTTCGTTTATCGTGACACACACCTTGGCACGTCATTTTGGTGGAAAAATCCTTTTACGCATTGACGACCTCGACACCGATAGGATGCGTGTTGATTGCTTAGAAGATATTTTTAGCACGTTAGATTGGTTGGATTTAGATTATGATGAAGGAGCTTCGGGCGTAGAAGATTTTCAAAAAAATTATTCGCAACACACCCGACTTGATTTGTATTTCGATGCGTTAAAAAAAATAGGCCCCTCAGTATTATATGCCTGTAAATGCTCTCGAAAAGATATTCGCGAACAATCCACAGACGGTTTGTATCCTAAAACTTGTCTGAATAAAAATATTGATTTTGAATCCCCCGAAATCACTTGGCGTATCCATGTTCCTGACGAAACTACGGTGCAGTTTAATGAATGGCAACAAGGTCTTCAAAATATAGACCTCTCAAAAACGGTGGGTGATTTTGTGTTGCGTCAGAAGAATGGCCGCCCTGCCTATCAGTTGGCATCAGTGGTAGATGATGATTTTTTTGGTGTCAATTTTATTGTGCGTGGAGAAGACCTTTTATCCTCCACAGCGTCACAAATATTTGTTTCTCAACACATTACACATTCTAATTTTTCTAAAAACGTTTTTTTACATCACCCTTTGCTTACGGATACTGAGGGGGTAAAACTATCAAAATCAAAAGGTGCTGGCTCCTTAAACGATTGGCGAGAAGCGGGTAAATCACCCGTTTTTTTATTCCAAAAAGCGGCTGAATGGTTGAATTTGCCGTATGAAGATATTGATAATTTACAAGATTTGTTAGATTTGTGTAAAAAAGGGTACCCCTCAGTATTTTCTTGATTTTTTCACTTAAAAACAATGCAATCATGAAAGCAAAACAACTTATCCTCATCTGTTTCTCAATGTTGAGTCTGACTAAAACTTTTGGACTCAACGAAGGTTATGCCATCAACATTCAAATAAAGGATTATGATAACGATACGCTTTATTTGGCATATTACATGGGCGATCAAATTTATATCAAAGACACTGCGGTGCTTGATAAATCGAGCAAAATGTTCACATTCAAGGGGGAAATCGCTTTGTCTGCTGGGCTTTATATGTTGGTTCTGCAAGGCTCGATTCTGCATCTAAATTTTATTGTTTCGGAAGCGGAAACTCAACAATTTACCCTTATCACAAAAAAGGATGAACCGTTAAAAAAAATTGAATTGAAAAACTCGGCTGATAATAATATTTATTTTGAATATATGAAGTTTATTTCAAAAAAAACAAAAGAAAGTGAGCTTATCAAGCTCGAAAAAGACAGTTTGATAAGACTAAATAAGCTTATTGCTTTAGACAATGAAGTTAAAAATGAGCAATCAAAGGTCATTAAGAAACGAGAAAAAAAAGGTTTCGCCGCTTTTATAAAATCTACAATTGATGTAGAGTCCCCTCAGTATTTAGACGAAAAAGACGTTGAAAAAAGGCGTTTTGCACAATATTTCTACATAAAACAGCATTATTTTGATAACATAGACTTGAAAAACGATTTTCTGTTGCGCACGCCTACGCTCTTCCCTAAAATTAATTATTATATTGAAAAACTTACTTCGCCACATCCTGATTCTATCTATCAGTCAATTGATTTTGTGTTGAAACAAATGCAACCCAAGTCAGAGATGTTCAGGTTTTATTTTTTGCATTATTTCAACAAATTTGCGAAATCGAACCTCGTAGGTTATGACGCTGTTTGGACGCTGATGACCCGTGAATACATTGATAAGGGTTTGTGTAACGATTTTTTACCAGAAGAAAATCGTCTAAAGTTGATTGATCAAGCACGTAGAAATTATCCAGTTTTGATTGGTAAAAAAGCGCCGAATTTGAAAGTTTTTGATTTTGATCAAAAGCCAATTAATTTGTATGATGTCAAAGCAAAATACACTATTTTATACTATTATTCTACAACTTGTGGCACTTGTGCGAAGCAATCTCCGAAAATTGCGGCATTTATGAAAAAAATGAAAGTACAGAATCAAAATGTGAAAATCATAACTATTGGCTCGGATAGGGAAGTGAATATGCCTAAATTTAAGGGTTATATCGAGGAAAAAGGTCTGAATGATTGCATCAACACGATTGATGCTATCAACAGTTTTAGAGTCAACTACGATGGCACGTCCACGCCCAAAGTATATTTTTTAGATGAAAACAAGGTAATTCGCTTCAAAAATATTGCGGCAGATCAATTGGAGGAGATTTATGATGCCATCATAAAGGAGGATAATGAGCAATTAAAAAAACATTAGGGTTATGCAAACGCTCCACGGATTTGGAATCCGTGGAGCGTTTGTAACTATTTTAAGTTTGCGGTAATTACTTTTTAAACATAGAATCCACAAAGGCTTTTTTGTTGAAAATTTGTAATTTATCTATGGCCTCGCCTACGCCTATGTAGCGAATTGGAATTTTAAATTGGTCGCTGATGCCAATGGCAACGCCGCCTTTTGCCGTGCCATCTAATTTTGTTAAGGCTAAGCAAGTTACTTCCGTCACTTCTGTAAACTGTCGGCATTGTTCAATCGCATTTTGACCCATCGAAGCGTCCAAAATCAACATGACATCGTGGGGCGCACCGTCTAAAGCCTTGGCAACGGAACGTTTGATTTTGCCCAACTCATTCATTAGGTTTATCTTATTATGCAAACGACCTGCTGTATCAATGATGGCAACATCGCAATTGTATTTTAAAGCATATTGAACTGTTTCATAAGCCACTGCGGCAGGATCTGCGTTCATTCCTTTTGAGTAAAACTCGCATCCAACTCTATCTGCCCAAATTTTCAATTGATCAACCGCCGCTGCACGGAACGTATCCGCTGCCCCTAAAACAACTCGATAATCTTGCTTTGTCAATTGGTGAGCCAGTTTACCAATGGTTGTTGTTTTGCCAACACCATTCACGCCTACAACGAGCATGACGAATGGGCGACCTGTTTTTTGAATTGGCAAGTCAAAAGCTTCGGGTTCTTCAATATTATTTTCAGCCAAAAGATCCACGATTTCATCACGAAGAATGAAATTGAGTTCATCAGTGTTGATGAATTTCTCTTTTTTGACCCGCTCTTCTATGCGCTTGATAATTTTCACGGTGGTATCCAAACCGACATCAGAAGAAATCAAGATGCTTTCTAATTCATCTAAAACTTCTTCATCCACTTCCGTTTTGCCAGATACGGCACGGGCGATTTTTCCGAAAAAACCTTCTTTTGTTTTTTCTAAGCCCTTGTCGAGGTCTTCTTCTTTTTCTTTATTGAAAAATCTACTGAAAAAACTCATAACTTAATCATTGATTAGGTGATTGGGTTATTAAGTGATTCAGTAATCACCAATCACCTAATAATCCAACCACTAAATTACTAAAAAGCTAAAAGGCTTTTTCTTCGTTTTGAGAAAAAGCCCTTTGAAAACATTTGAACGTACAAATGTTTTACAAAAAAATACTATGAAAATGCTGAAAATACTATTGACGTAGGAAATCCCGACCTTATCGGGAAGGGGGTAGCTCATCAGAAATTTTTCAAACAATTATTTCGTAGAAGAGAAAAAATCCTTCACCTTATCTTTGTGTAGGATGGCTTCTTTGAAAGTGTAGGCACCTGTTTCAGGATTCTTAACACTTTTGATAACACGTACATGGTCTTTACCTGAACCTGCATTTGCAGCACGTTGAGCAACCTTCGCATTTTTTGAAACTTTCTTTGCCATGATTAGTCAGAATTAGGTTATTGGGTTATCAATTATTCATTTTTGAATAATTAACAACACAATAACTGAATAACAAAATTACTTGATTTCGCGATGAACCGTCATCTTTTTCATGATTGGGTTGAATTTTTTCAACTCCATACGGTCAGGCGTATTTTTACGATTCTTTTGAGTTACGTAACGAGACGTACCCGGCATACCTGAGGTTTTGTGCTCAGTACATTCCAAAATAATTTGGATGCGATTGCCTTTGCTTTTCTTTGCCATTATTTATAAAAAATTAAAACTTTTAGAAAATTGGAACGGGCGTATTAATATTTACTCACCTGCCTCGTCAACCAAATCAAATCCGACATCTTTGCCTTGCTTTTGCAATTTTTTAACATACTCGAACAAACCGTACTTAGAAATCGTACGCAATGCTTTTGAGCATATTTTCACTTCCACAAAATCATTCAACTCTGGAACGAAAATGCGTTTCTTATGCAAATTTGGCAAAAAACGACGTTTAGTCTTCACATTTGAGTGAGATACGTGATTGCCTTTTATCGGACGCTTACCTGTTAATTCACAAATTCTTGACATAACTTATCTTTTTAGGAAAGATTTAAAGACTGATGTTTAAAGTTTAAAAAAGATGATTTAAACTTTAAATCATTTACATCAAACCTTAAACTTGATTTTACTTTGAAAATTAAGGTTTAAAGTACCAAAACGGTGCTTTAAACCTTAATTTTCCTACTATTTTTAATCGTGACCTCGTAAGGAGTCGAACCTTAAACCTTCTGATTCGTAGTCAGATGCTCTATCCAATTGAGCTACGGGGCCGTTTTTTTGTTTTGCGCTCGCAAAGATAAGGCGTTTTTTTTCACTACAAAACTATTTTTCAAAAAAAATCCTTATTTTTTCATTTAGCTATAAATCAAGGCTTGTTTTTCACCACCACAAATTTGCGGGTTGCCTTATAATCTTCGGCTGAAATGGACAAAAGGTAAACTCCATCGCTTAACCCCTCAGTATTTATCGAAATTTTATTATCCAATAAGTCCTTTTCTTCAATTTTTTTAATAAAAACGGTTTGACCCACTGCGTTTGATATTTCGATGCTTGCGGCGGCGGCTTGTGGCAATTGAAGTTGAACGTTAAGTTGTGTGGTGGCAGGATTGGGATACATTTTCAAAATTTGGAAGTCTCCCGTAGGCATTCCGTACCAACGACGGAGCAGATTGAAACTGTTCAACGGATTTAAACGACCACCCGAAACGGTTTTGTCTTTTAAGGCAGGGATTGGGTCAACACCCCTCATAATGGCTTGCTTCAAAACCTTGATGGCTTCGGTTGGGTTCTTCTTTGCCATTTTGCAAAGGCTATCTTGTGGCAAACTCAGAAGCAATGCCGCCGCACCTGCCACAAGCGGCGCAGCAAACGAATTACCGCCCACTTCGTCGTAACTATTGCCTGGTGAAGTGGTCAAAATACTTTCGCCAGGAGCGGCAAGGTGTACATATTTATTGCTATAACCAGCGGTGCGTGGTAAAAGGTCACGATTGTCTGTGCGAGTGACCACAAGTAAGTGTTCGCTGGCGCAAAGACCCGGTACGTCGCCTGATACATTAATGTCACTTTCAACGTTGTCGGCTGAAACGATATTTAGAATACCGTTTTTGCCTAACTCATTATATATGCCACAAATGAGTGGAAAATCTTCTGGACGCTTGTTTCTGTAGCCCAATGACATGCTCGTGATGGCTACGAATGCGCCTTTTTGCCCGTTGGTTCTGTTATAATTTTTACGTAAATTGCAAGCATAAGTGTAGGCCTCTACGATTTTTGCATCGTCGGTAACGCCGCTCAAAATGAGCATTTTGATATTCCAATTCACACCCACAACGCCTGTTTTGTTGTTGCCAACAGCCCCGATTACGCCTGCACAGTTTGTTCCATGAGCGTCTGAGACGTGGTCATCGTTTTTATATTCAAAATTCCAACCGTCCACGTCATCTATAAAGCCGTTTCCATCGTCGTCTTTTCCGTTGTTCGGGATTTCAAAACGATTGTGAAATATATTGGCTTTCAAATCTTTATGGTTTATGTCAAAACCTCTATCCAAAACAGCTACAACTATAGTGTCGCCACAAGCCGTTGTACCGCCCGTGGTTACGTCCCATACTGAGGGGAGACCAATTTTGTTCATGTTCCATTGTTCCGAATAAAGCGAGTCGTTGGGTGTTGAGCGCAACTCGGCAATGTGGTTGTATTGCGCAGCCATGACTAAGCGATGAAATTTCAACTTATTCAGAATTTCCTTTTCGTCAAAGAGATTAGGGTTGAAGAAAAGGTGGTGAATGTTTTGATTGGGAGAAATCGTTTTAGCTTTAAAATCGGGCTCAGTTTGAACCAAATTGTCACCATTTAATTCCGCAAGAATGACACTGACCGAAGCGTTGTTAACCGTTTGGAATAGCACTTCGCCAAGACGATGGTCGAGGGTTTCTGTAAAAGTCTCTGGGGTTTGAGCGCAAAGGCAAGTGGCGATAAATAAGATGGCGAATGTTAAGTGCGTTTTCATTATTGCGTTTGTTATGATGTTTGTTATATGCTTATGGTTACGAATTAAATTTAGATTTGGTTTACTCAGTGATAGTGTTAATTGACTTTTATTTATACAAATTTAGGTAAAAAAAGATGAAAAAAGATGAAAAAAGTGTAAAATACTGAGGGGGCGTTTTTGGTTTTAGAATTTACAGCGTTTACAATGTTTGTTTTAGTTTAAAGTAAAATAACCGTTAGTATCTGTATGTGGTATGAAAAACAAAAGTCAAACCAAAACAACGTTTTGATTTGACTTTATATTACTTTTTACTTAAAACACAACTTTAAAGGCATAAAACAGATTAATTAAAATACGTATGTTTTATTGCTGGAACGTGATATACGATATTTAAGTTGATAACAATTGCGATTTAAAACTTCACTTGAAAATTAAGACCCAACGATACATACTTAGAACTTTGTGTTTGAAAAAACGAATGATGTGTCAACTGAGTGCCAATTGAAGTTCTTTCATTGATGTTATAATTATAGCCAAATTTTGCATTCCAACTAAGATAATTATAAAGAACAGTTAAAACTTAAATCCAAAAGATACAGATGTCATGTTAAAATAGTTGTTTGAGTCGGGATAAATACCAAACTTGGTATTTAGTGACCAAAATAATTTATCATTAATATGTCGTACATACTCTAAATATGGTAAAAACCCAATATCAATATATTCTTCGTATTTGAAGACAGGTAATAATACATTCTGATTCACATCAAAGAGCATATCCTTATACTGACCTTGTAATATTTCATCTAATGACATAGCATCGAAGTAAGTTAGGGCAATGCCTAACCCTACTAAAAATTCGTTTTTACCTTTTTTAGCAATACAATAATTCACGGAGTTGCATAAATTCATATTAAACTGCTTATCAGGGTGAACACTAAGTCGTATCTGACGAAAACTTTTATCAGACCAGCCAAAATTTGTCGCAACATACGGAATAGGATTTAGATAACTTCTAATTTTAATTTTGCTGGCTATATCATCATTATTGAGCAATCCCTTACCACTTGAAAATGAATAACCTATATCCAAACTGTAATTAAATTTTTCATTTATTTTTCTTTGATAGGTTATTCCCAGATTAACCCCTGAAAGTTTTGCCGCAAAATGGGTACTGTAACCCAATTCTGCACGAAGCATATTTTTCTGAGCCGTTAGTGATATACAAAACATCAAGACCAAACAAAATGTGCCGGATTTTATAGAAATAATTTTCATATTTGATATATTTAGAATTTGAAGCCGAAATAAAGAGACGTTTCCCACACAACTGAATAGAGATCCTGATCGAAAAAACCAATGGGTATTACATTGTAATTTGCCATCCGAGTACCTATCAAATAATCTTTGAAATGAAATTCATATAGAACTTTCAGCGTAGTGCCACCCGATATATGTCTAAAAGCCGTATTCGTTAATAAATTTATATCCCCACTAAAAGTATTATTATCCAAAGTAAGTTTGCCATACGTATAATCACGATACCATGTAAGTTCCGAATAATTGACGCATAATCCGAAGTTTATACCTAACTTATGCTTTTTAAGGCTTAGTGGGTATGCCGTAAAACTTATATCTACTGGTAGTGTAAATTTTTTGAAAGATTTATACCCATTTAATCCTACAATTCCTTTTTCTTTCAATTCCTGACGCTCAACTTCAGTTAAACGGGGATTAATTGAATTAGTATATTTATCTAAATTTGCTTTAAATGGATAGTTCACTACATCACCGTTCGCACGATAAAAACTGAATAAGTGAGCATTCAAAGAGAAGTATTTATTTAAGCTATATTCATAGGCTAAACTAATAGAAGGTATATGAGATTCTCTAATCAAAGCATCTTCAAATCCTAATCCTAAGCCTATTTTAAAAGTATGTCTCTTAAATCCTTTTTTCAAAGGCGTATGCTCCGGTTGAGCATATATTTGAAAGGAATTTAAAGCAAAAAAAAGAATAAATATGCTTAATGCTTTTTTCATTGATTGATATTTTAGAAATTTTAGAAAAGGTGCTACTCCTACTTTGTAATAAATAAGAGTAGCACCTATTAATCCATTACTGAGTAGGGTCTCTCATGAAAAATGTTATCGAACCCGTATTATTTGCTAGTTTGAGCGGGTCACAATAAAATACGTTTTGAGAACCCAATTGTACTATAGCGGCTGTAGTTTGACTAAAGCTTATGCCTCTGGTTGTACTGACTGATGGTAATAGACCACCAGCTGCAAAACTTACAGTTACACTACCGTTTAGGCCAATTGTAGTAGTTCCATCATCTACTTCAGACCATGATATTGTCATAGGAGAAGACATAAAAACTTCATTCCAATCAGGTCCTATTCTGAAAAAAGCTCCTTTTAGTTTTCCTACACAAGAATTGGAACAGTCTAATATGTCACTTTTACTGAATCCTTCACTCACAAACTTAAGAGGTGAAGAAGAAATGGTTCCCAAAGAGTTTCTGAACGAAACTGATATATCTCCATGAAAAATAAAAGTTGTCTCCCAAAACCCAGCATCAATATTGTCCCAAACTGAATACCCATTTATTTTGAAGGCAGCTAATTCTTCATCTTTAAATTCATTATCTCTTGGACAACTTGGCACTTGAGTGTTAGTAGTTGGTCCATTATTATTACTATTATTATTGGCATTTACACAACCATAATACTCGTTTAACAATCTATTGTGTTCAGCTAAATAAAAATAATCACCTCCAGTATCATACACATTTAAAAATTGGATTGCTTGACTCCATATATTATCACAATCATTTCTACCACTGAGTCCATTTTGATATACTTTAGGCATAAAATCTCTAATATGTACACCTTTAGTTGTCATACCTTTTTTGTTGATCAAATAATGTCTTTCAGCTTCCCAAACTACTAAAGTTGGATTTTCTGGTTCATTTCCACGAGGTGCAAGTTTCTCATCTCCTTTTGAATCAAAAATAAAATACTCACCTTTACTTAAATCTCTCGTATTCATAACTGATACGACATTTGGAACTTCATTTATATTCCATTTCTCAATATTAACTTTTTCTCTTTCGGGATAGCTAATTGCAATCAATGGATCAATAGTAACAACGTCATTGAAGAAGTTCTTTCCATATTTGTCTATTACTGTCTTATCCATATACTCAGATAAAATTGAAGAAATGGTTTTACCCGATTTCAATTTTTTATCTTTTTCTGCAATCCATACAAACTCATATTGAGAGGTGTATCGAAGTTTCATCTTTTCGTGAATATACTCTCGTAATTCGACATTGGCAATTGCTTTTGCCAATGTTTTGGCAAAATAAATTCGGGCTTCATTAATCTCTTGTGGAGATTTAACTTTATACTCCGTAGTAACATCCGTGGTTGTTGTATTCGTAGTGTTATCTACGTCTTTTTTACAAGCCCACATACCGACCGACAGAACTGTAATCATAAACAGTTCCTTAAAAATTTGTTTTTTCATCTTAAAAAATTAATTTTGAGTTATGAATTAAAAACTTTTTTAAGTTCCCTTTGCTTTTCACCCCACGTGAGAGCAAAGGGTTTTGTTGTTTAAATAGCCATATTATGTGCTATTAGCATTAGTTCGTATTTTTAAAATACTATATAAACCACACCAAATCAACATTTGGCAATAGAATATTATTATGTCGTAACTCAATCCCATTTTAGGAATTAAACGAACTTTACTCCACCATTTCACAAGTGAAATGAGAAATGAGAAATGAGAAATGAGAAATGAGAAATGAGAAATGAGAAATGAGAAATGAGAAATGAGAAATTTACCTTCTCAACACTCGATGTTTTCAATTAGAAATAATAAGTTGTATTCGCATGGTGTATATCAGTTTTAATGTGCTAAATAATCTATATGACAAAGATAATATCTTTTTTATGTCCAAACTCAAAATTTAACAATATTTTTAAAAAATACTATTTATAAGGTATATTACTAATTTTTTTATTTACTAAATGGAAAAACAATATGTAATTGAGAATTATTATTGCATAAAGATAATCAGCTTTTAGCGCAAAGCACATGACAGCTTAACACGAAACAAGTATCACTAAATTTAGCCTTATGCTGATTTTAATTTTATAAAACATTGATAATTAATACTTTATAAAAACCTGTAAGAGCCTTTTTGCATCCCGAATATTATTTATAGACAAACGGATTATTAAAAACGATAATATCTTTGAAATCGTAAGTA
>JAYTMW010000587.1:0-15652 GCA_043728105.1 Saprospiraceae bacterium
CCTATGTGTTTTTTAAAAAAAGACCTATTTATTATTTGCTCGTCACTAAGGTCATAAAATCTTGAATTTATTTAAACCGCCGATAAGCATTAATCAATCTATCAGGCAAATCTTCATTACAGGCTTGCAGATAATCATTGTAAGAGCAAGGCACAAGGCGGTGACGCTCGTATTTTTTACGGGTTTTTACAGGCACTTCCATCCACCAACGACCACTTTTATTGGATTTCCAAAACGTCACTTGATAGTCCACGCTTTTTATATCCACGATATATTGTGTCAAATGATTGAAGGCTTTTTGAATCGGAAAATCACCTTTTCGGTTGTAAAAACCATCAATAAAATACCAAATCATTTGCGCAATCAATTGGGCGGTTTGGGGTGTTTTATCCATTTTTTTCTGAAAACCATAAATACCCAAACTCGTCGTTTTGTCGCTCATGCCCGCATAACGCATGATTTGACAGGCTTCTTCCGAGAAAAATCCGCTTGGTGTGCCATCGGCTTGCCCTGGGGCTTCGATATTTTTCAAGGCTGAAAGGCTAAAACTCAACATATCGGCATCACGCACGACGGGTTCGATGTCTTCAAGGGCATTTTTGACCTTTCCGACTCGCACCAATTCAAAACTTTTCTTCTCAAACCAGTCCAATACTGAGGAGGCCGCAAAATGGGTTTGATAGCCCATAATGCTGCAATTAAAAAGGTGTTTATCTTCCAAAATTTGATGTAAAAAGAAACTTTCCGCCTTCACTTGGGGCGTAAAACGGATTTTTTCATCCACAATACCTACGCTCACGGGTGCTTTACGATTTTGATAGGCTTGATATTGAGACAGCGTAAATATTTCGGAATGACCAATGATGATAGGCAAAATATTGCCTTGAATCAACTCCGCCAACAAAGGCGTGATGAAGGAAGTCTCTTGCTTTCTGATATTCCCCAAATCAACAATATTCATTTTTTTAAACGGAAAACTCAAAGCATAGAGTTGCTCACGCACGGCATCCGCTTCCTCGTTGCCAATGCCAATGAGAGCTATTTGAGTTTTTTCCAAATTCGGAATGAATCCCTTGATGCCTTCGGCTTCATCCCGCAAGGGTGGGACAGTATGAAGTGTCATTTTTCGACCGAAGCACTCTTCTCCGAGTGTATCAAAGTTGTCAATTTTGGAAAGATTTATGGGTTGTAACCAATGGTCGAGCATAATTTTTTTTATGAATACAAAAATAATTTACAATATGTAAATGTATAAAAGTCAGTTAACAATATACCCCTCAGTATTTCAAGGTATTTACCATCAAAACTTGGTGCAAGGTTAAACAAATGTAATTCAAATTTTAGCAAAAAATTAAAAGTTTAAATAAGTTCATTCGCTTTCAATCTCGTACTTTTGGGCTTGTTTTAATACCTAAAACCTGCATGTTAAAATTTTTCAAATTTTATGGACTCTATTTCCTTTTTTGGCTTGCTTATTTTACCCTTGCAAGGGTCTTTTTTTTAGTATATCATTGCGAAAAAACAAGCCAAATTGGACTTAATCAGAGTCTTAAAACGTTTCTTTTTGGTGTCCGCCTTGATGCTTCAATGGCGGGCTATGTGTGCGTGCTACCCTTTTTTTTACTTTCTTTTTCTTCCATTTCAAAGAAAATAGAGGTATTTTGCTTGAAAACGGTGCAAATTTATACAGTTCTGATGCTGTCAGTTGTTTCCATTCTCATTATCGTAGATTTGGAATTGTACAAAAATTGGGGCTATCGCATAGATGATTCTTTTTTAAAATATCTGGCTTCGCCAAAAGAAATGATGGCATCTTCGAGCACTTCTCCAATCTCTCTACTTTTAATACTGGGCATATTTATTTTTGTAGTAGGGTATTATCTTGTTAAAAAAGTATTTAGCGGTTTCAACATAGGTTTTGAGTTTTCAAAATTCATTAAAATACTGAGGGGGTGCTTGGGTTTGATGCTTACGTGTAGCCTTATTATGCCCATACGAGGCGGTTTTCAACTGGCACCCATCAACCAAAGTGTGGTGTATTTCAGTAACAATATTTTTGCCAATCATGCCGCCATAAACCCGATTTGGAATTTCATGGCAGCTGTCGTGGAAAGCACAAAAGAGCGGCATAATCAATTCAATTTTTATACCAATCAAGAGGCTGAAAAAATTGTTAAAATATGGCTAAATCATTCAGATTCAACGGATTATATATTAAGAAAAGATGTTACTAAGCCTAATATAATCCTCATTACTTGGGAAAGTTTTACGGCAAAAGCAACAAAATGCCTTGGCAATTTAGAGGGCGTGACCCCTCAGTTTGATAGTCTTGTGAAAGAAGGTATTTTGTTTAAAAATATATTTAGTTCGGGTGATAGAACCCATTTAGGATTGATGGCAACGCTGGGTGGGCAACCCGCTATTTGCGACGAAAATATTTTAGAAAACCATCGAAAGACCTTAAAGATGCCCATTTTAAGCCACGATTTGAAGCAAAACGGATATGAAACAGGTTTTTACTACGGTGGTGATGCCGCTTTTGCCAACATGAAATCTTATTTACTCAATGGTCAATTCAATCATTTGATAACACAATCAGAGTTTGAAGCGAAAGATTTGACCAGCAAATGGGGTGCTTTTGACCACCTCGTTTTTGAAAAAAGTGTTAAAGATTTCCCTTTATATAAACAACCGTTTTTTATCAACATCTTGACACTCACAAGCCACGAACCCTTTCAAGCTCCCGCAGATTGGGTGGGCAATAAAACCACAAATTTTGCTAACGAAAAAGAGGCTTTCTCGAACGTTATGCGCTACACGGATGATGCGTTGGGGCAATTTATCAGACAATGTAAGCAACAAAAATGGTGGGCAAACACCCTCGTTGTCATCTCCGCAGACCACGGTACGCACCGTCTTGAACCTGCAAATGACATTGATCGTTTTCGGATTCCTGTCCTTTTTTTGGGTGGCGCACTCTCAAAACAAGGTGTGGTTGTAGAAACTGTGGGCTCTCAGACCGATATTGCGCCAACGATTTTAGGTCAATTGAACATTGAAAACAAGCATTATCGTTGGTCAAAAAACCTGTTTTCAAAGCAATTAACCCCTTTTGCCTACTTTTCGATGCACAATGCCTTCGGTTTTGCTACCACAAATAGCCAAATTGTGTTTGATACTGAGGGGGGGCTTGTGCGTATTTATAAAGGCGATTTGGATTCTACAAACATTAAGGCTGGTAAAGCTTTTTTGCAGTTGATTTATGATGATTTTTTGCAATAAAAAAAATAAAGGGTGCTTCGACATGAAACACCCCCTCAGTATTTTACATAGAAAAATTAAAACTTAGAATCATCAATGCCATCCAACCAATGCGTAATTTCACCCACAACTGACTCAATGCAACCATCTTCAAAAGGAGAACGCAAATTGGCTAACTCAACCAAACCCAAGAACGATTGACTCCCGCCCGCCTTACACAAGCGCACGTAATCCGCCCATGCTTTCGTGTGATTTTCTCTATCTTTTTTCCAAAATTGAAAAGCACAAATTTGTGCCAAAGTGTAATCAATGTAATAAAAAGGGGTTGAGAAAATATGCCCTTGTTTTTGCCAAAAACCACCATTTTCAAGGTAAGAAGTGCCTTCGTAGTTGCGTTGTGGCAAATATTTTTGCTCAATTTCACGCCATGCTTTGTTGCGCTCAGTGGGTGAAATATGAGGATTTTCATAGACAAAATGTTGAAATTCATCCACCGCCACGCCATACGGCAAGAACTGCAACGCCGCCGCCAAGTGCGAGAAATGATATTTTTCAGTATCTTCCTTAAAGAAAAGTTGCATCCACGGCCACGTGAAAAATTCCATGCTCATGGAGTGAATTTCGCAGGCTTCGTAAGTGGGCCAGTGGTATTCGTTGATGCCCATGTTGCGACTCGAAAACACTTGAAAAGCGTGTCCCGCCTCGTGGGTCAACACGTCAATATCGCCACTTGTGCCGTTGAAATTTGAGAAAATATAGGGTGCTTTATATTTGCCTATGTAGGTGCAATAGCCGCCCGTTGCCTTGCCGTCTTTGGCCACCAAATCCATCAAATCGTTTTGGCGCATGAACTGGAAAAACTTGTCGGTATCTTTTGAAAGCTCGGCGTACATTTTGTCGGCCCCCCTCAGTATTTCTTCGGGTGTACCCTTCGGTTTTGGATTTCCTGACTTAAATTTATAATCTTCATCATAAAATTTCAAATCATCCAAACCTAAGCGTTTGGCCTGACGAGCGTAGAGTTTTTGAGAAATAGGGACGATAAAGTCCTTCACTTGCTTTCTGAAATTAGCCACCATTTTAGCGTCATAATCCGAGCGTAACATGCGGGCGTAACCCAATTCTACAAAGTTTTTATAACCCAATTCCAAAGCGATTTTATGACGAATTTTAACCAAATCATCATAAATACGCTCCATTTCGCTTGAATTCTGCTCAAAAAATGCCCATTTTGCTTTGGCGGCTGCCTTGCGTGTGTTGCGGTCAGAATCGGTTTCAAGCGGTTGAATGGACGATAGATTATACGTCTTTCCATCCAATTCTATCTGCGCACTGGCTTTTATTTTGACGTATTCACTCGCCAATTTATTTTCCTCTTGCAGCATCGTCAAAATGCTCGGTTGGAACGTTTTTATCGCCAAATCTGCAATGTTGAATAGCTGATTGCCCCACTTCGTTTCCAACTCTGGGCGAAATTTTGAGACAATTAATTTTTTATAAAACTCCGTTACAAGAGCTTCAAAGACGGGTGAGTTTTCGTCATAAAATTGATTTTCGGCATCATAAAAACCATCTCGTGTATCTATGGTGTGACGGATTTGACCGATACTCGCCATAGATGTAAAGTCACGGCGCAAGCGGTTGATTTTGTTCAAAGCACCTTCCGCCTCCGTAAGCGTTGCAGCATGGGCAAAAGTGCTGATGCTTTTTTCAAATTGCTTGTTGATGGATTTCAAATTGGGCCGTGTATAGGCGTATTCTGGAAATTTCATATTGCGATTTTATTTTTGATTTTTCAAACGTGTAAAGATAGGATTGGTTTTGAAAGAATGAAAAATAAAAAAAATAAAATTTCGTCATTTTTAAAAGTAATTTTTATTTATAATTTTTAAATAAAAATCTTTATAACTACTTGAAAATCAATTATTTAGGTAAAATTATTAAAATAGAAACTTGATGTAAGAAACCTAAAATAACTACCCCCTCAGTATTTTTAGGCTCTACTAAATATTTTTTTAATAAAAACAAGAATCCTTAAAAAAAATAGTGTGACGTAATATAAATAATGTAGTCTCTATGTTGTCTTTAAACGACAGTCTCAAAGAGGCAGTTTTTAAGACCCATTCTAAGCAAAAAATTGTGTCCTTCTATATTTGTTAAGTGGCAGCTATGTTGAATAGTAGCCATTTTTTTTTGCCCGTAAGTGAGCTATGCGCAAAAACAAAGCGAGGTAAAGTGTTGATTGTCAACATTTTACCTCGCTTTGTTTTTTGGGTTTTTAAAAACGACCCCCTCAGTATTTTTTGTGTTTATCAAAAGAAATGCTAATGGCAAACAAAGTTTAATTTTTAAAAATTTCAATATCCCTAAATTTTGGTATTTTACAATTTAATAATACTAAATCAAGCATATTGTTAATCTTTCCTCTATTTTTGTTAATGCAATTTGATTTTTGAACTCTAAACTAATCTTTCCAATGAAAATACTCTTCAGCTCTTCAGCTCTTCAGCTCTTCAGTACAATTAATGCCAATTTGGATTCCTCCTAATTTAAAAATTTTGTCAATTGAATAATCAAATAAGAAGCAACAATTTTTTTAAATTAAAAACACACAAAATATGGAAGCCATTAAATCACGGGAAAAAATAGCTTTTGAATACGGTGTCAATGTCCGTACTCTACATAGGTGGATACAAAATAAATTAGCCGATTAATTGGGATTACCTTAACACCTCGGTATCAAAAAATGATTTATGAAGAATTTGGATACCCTCCTTGTATAAATCCTAACGACTACGCTCACATCATTATTTGATGTCCGATTTTGTCACTTGCGCTATTTTAGAAATATACCCACCTTTGTATCATTACATAAAAGTACACAATCAATTCGTTCACTTTAAAAACCAAACCTATATGAAACGTCTTCTTTTTTTTGCAGTTCTTGCTTTGGCTTCTTTTTCAAGTTGCAAAGATGACCCTAAACCCACACCTGTCAATCCTTGCGAGGGCAAAACTTCTTTCAAAGCGGATTTTGATATTTGTGAATCCACACTGGATAGCCTCTACGTAACGGATACTATCGCTAACTTTGAGGTGTGGATAAGAACGACAGGGAACTATGATGATGTAAAAATAACCGTCGGAGATGACCCACGGGTATTTACATCCAGAACATTTAAATTGGATCTGAATGACTCAGAAATTGGTAAAACTATTTCTGTTAAAATGATTGGGTCTAAAAAAAAGTCTAATGATTGTTTTCCAAATGAGAAAACTATTGATTCTTTGACTAAAAGTTTTGTAGTGGTTTGTTCTCGCAATTGGGTTTGTGCCAATGCTTACCCCTCAGTAGAGTTCCCTTTTGTTGGTAAATTCAAAGGATTTAATGCAGACGAACCCGCGAAAGAGTTCGTTGTTACAATCGTTAATTTTGGGCCTAATCCAAGACAATCAAGTTCCATTCCCTGGGATGTTCAAATATACAATTTGCCCAACGGTTGTGGGGGCACTCGTGCGAATAATTTCTGTGGCGATGGTTTAATAACGGGGCAGAATCTATGGGCTCTACCAGGCAAAAATGTGGGCTTTCGCTCATTTCGCTCATCAAGCGTCCCTGATGACGGTAGCGGTAGTGGCAAATGTTGTGGAAATGTATTGATGTGGGGATACGTAAGTCCTTCGGATAGAAATGCAGTTACAATATGGCATCGTAAATATGATAAAACAAACCCACGAAAGTTTGTGGGTAAGCGAATATAGCCTAAGTTGTGCTATCTGAAAATAAGAATAAAAGCATTTATAAAAAAGTAAAAATGACTCATTGTATTGATACGATTTGTCATATATTGAGTATAACCTACATTTTTTAAATCTCATTTTTAAACAATTTAAACATCTTGTAAAATGAAAAAAAACAAACTATTTCTGCTCTTACTGGGCGGCTTTATCGGTGCGCCCATGTTTTCGCAAATTTGTTCTCCCTTGGGTTCAGGAAACAATAATTTTTTCGATTGGGAAAGTACGCCTACCTGTATTTTCTATTTATCCACTAACAATGGTGCGCCTTCCTACATCAGCAACCCGTTTTTTGCCTCTGGGACGACCTGCAACAACAATATTTCGCCTTTTTGTAATCCACCCAGCCCAAACAATGATATTTCGAGTGCGGATGGTTGGACTTATGTAACGCATGATTTTGGACAACCCAACAATACGATTGAGTGCCCTGTATTTGTTTTGTATAACATTTACAGCGGAATGTTGCGGGTGTTTTTTTATAAATCCCTTACTACTCCTGGCAATTCGGGTGTCGTTGCAATAGATTACAAACCTCTTGCCAAGAGAACCGCACTTTTAGAGCATTATGGGGGGACAATCAAAAACGCCGTTCAACTTTTCGATAATTCGAATAAATCAATTTTAGCACCCAATACGTATGTCTTATCGCCGAGTTGGTCGCACGCTGATTTTGTAACGCAATATGACCCATGTACCTGTCAATCTGCGAGTGCTTACACTTTTAAATTGATCTCCACGAGCAATTCGAGCATCAGTTTTACCGTAAATGGGCAAGTGAAACAAGATGTAAAAGCAAATCAGGCAGGTGGTGCTACGCAGGCATTTACATTAAAGTCAGCTTCGGATGGCTTGACTGCGGTGGGGAATCTTTTTAGTATTGGTAGCGGCACACCACCCGCACCTGATTATAACAACGTTTTTAATGACATCGTAGGTTTTTTTGGTACTATTGGTAAAGTGGTAAAAGCCGCTGATTTTTTCTTGGGATTATTCAAAAAAGAGCCCGCTCCACCCAAAATAATGCCTTTGGTTTTCAATGTAAATCTCACTGGTAATGGTAGCATTGAAACCAATTATCCACTTCAAGAGGCTCCCCTTAATAATCCAGGGTCAAATTTATCGAATGTTGGTATTGCGAATAGACCTGCATATAACAATATTTTGGGGACTTTTAGCCTTTTGACTCCGCCAGAGATAAACTTGAATACACATATGGCACGCACCTATACCTCTTTTTTCGATCCAGATTACAATATGCACTGTGAAGAAGAAGCTGGTTATGGTTATACTCAAGTTGAATTGTCTTCACCGATAAAATGGGTACTAAATCCTGATGCACAACTCTCCGTTGATAAACTAAACGCAGCTTACATCATTCATTTTGCAAATGGTCAAAAGATAGAAACACCAAATTATCCTTTAGATTGTTTTATGGAGTATAAGCCTACATATTATATCGGAAATTATTATAACGGATGTTATAGTTGGGCTTCAGCTTCTTTGAATCCAATAACACAAATTGAAATTAAAATTATAGGTAATTTTGAGGCAGGAAACAATCAAAAATTGGTATTTACGAGCATATACTTCTCAACTGTGGCTGGGACAGAAATAGAATTAGGGTATCCGCCAGAAAGCCAGTTTCCCTTTTCAGGTTGCACTTCAATAACTCCAAGTGCGTCTTTTTCAGAAATACAAACTGCTTGTAATTCCTACCAATACTCAAGCCGAAGAGATCAATTTTATAAAGCACCCACAGATGAAAATAATGATTTTACATTGAAAAACAATGCAAAAAGCAATGTAGAAATGATAGTCTCTCCAAATCCAGCCAGTAATAATGTCAACTTACAGTATTCTGTCAAAACTTTAAGCAACATAAAAATTGGCATTTATGACATGACAGGAAAGATGATTAAAGAAGTGAAAAATGAAAAAAATGTAATAGAAGGTAACTATGATTCTCAAATAGATTTAACAACCGTTTCATCGGGTTTATATACCATTGTTTTAGAATCAAACGATGGGAAAATAATGAAAAAACTTTCAGTGCTTCAAAAATAGATTTTCAAAAACTAAAATGGGGATGATTTTCATCCCCATTTTTTTTTAATTAAAACACATAATTTGAAAAAAATACTACCCCCCTCAGTATTCCCTCCCTTCTCTCCCAAAAATCTCCCCCATTTTTCTTTTCATTTTGATTAACCAATATTGTAACTTTGCATCCTTAATTTTCAGAAAAAATTGAAAACTGTTTTTCAGTTAAATTGTTCTATTGCCAAAATCTTGATTATGGATACATTAACGTTGCAAAAAAAACAACCAGCACAAATATATATGACAAAATTTGAGCAAATAAAAAAGATTTTATCGGAGCGCATCCTCGTGATTGACGGTGCTATGGGTTCTTTGATTCAACAATATAAATTGGACGAGAAGGATTTCAGAGGAGATCGTTTCAAGAATTTTCATCGGGATATTCAAGGCAACAACGATATTTTGTCCATTACTCGCCCTGATGTGATTGAGGCGATTCATAAGGCATACCTCGATGCGGGTGCAGATATTATCGAAACAAATACCTTCTCAGGCACGACCATTGCGCAAGCGGATTATGAGTTGGAAAGTGCGGTGTATGACATCAATTTCTGTTCGGCACAAGTGGCTCGCAAGGCAGCGGACGAATACACAGCACTCGACCCGTCGAAACCTCGTTTCGTGGCGGGTGCGATTGGCCCCACGAACAAAACGTTGAGCCTTTCGCCCGATGTGAACAACCCAGGCTATCGTGCAGTCACTTTCGATGAAGTGGCGGAAGCGTATTACGACCAAGTAAAGGCTTTGGTGGAAGGTGGCGTGGATATTCTTTTGATAGAAACCATTTTCGATGTGCTGAACGCCAAAGCGGCGATTTATGCCATTGAAAAATATTACGACGACAACCCCTCAGTATCACCGCTCCCTTTGATGATTTCGGGCACGATTACCGATGCTTCGGGGCGTACTTTGAGTGGTCAGACGGCGGAAGCGTTTTATATTTCGGTCGCTCATGCCACCAATCTTTTGACCGTTGGTTTGAATTGCGCTTTGGGTGCAGATGAGATGCGTCCGCACGTGGAAAGCCTTTCAAAAATTGGCACTTGCCACGTTCACGCTTATCCGAATGCAGGTTTGCCCAACGAATTTGGCGAATATGACCAACAGCCCGAAGAAATGCAAAAGTACATTCAAGATTTTGCGGAAAGCGGTTTTGTAAACATTGTCGGCGGTTGTTGCGGCACTACGCCCGACCATATCAGAGCGATGGCAGAAGCCGTAAAAGGTAAAAAACCACGAAAACCAAGTAAATCAACGCATTTTTCGATGTATTCGGGCTTAGAACCCTTGATTGTGAGAGAAAATGCTATGTTCATAAATATTGGTGAAAGAACAAATGTAACGGGTAGCCGTGCCTTCGCTCGCTTGATAAAACAAGGCGATTTTACGGCGGCTTTGGATGTCGCACGTCAACAAGTGGAAGGTGGCGCACAGGTCATTGACATCAATATGGACGAAGGTTTATTGGATTCGGAGAAGGTGATGGTCGAGTTTTTGAACCTCGTGATGGCTGAACCCGACATTGCCAAATTGCCGATTATGATTGACTCGTCAAAATTTCACGTCATCGAAGCGGGTTTGAAATGTGTTCAAGGCAAGTGTATTGTCAACTCGATTTCGATGAAAGAAGGCGTTGATAAATTCATTGAACAAGCCAAAATAGTGCGTCGTTACGGTGCTTCGGCTGTCGTGATGGCTTTCGATGAACAAGGACAAGCTGACACCAAAGAGCGCAAAGTTGAAATTTGTGAAAGAGCGTATAAAATATTGACCGAGCAAATTGGTTTCCCACCCGAAGACATCATTTTTGACCCAAATATTTTTGCGGTTGCTACGGGCATTGAGGAACACAATAATTACGCAAAATTTTTCATTGATGCCACAACGGAAATTAAAAAACGTTGCCCAAGAGCTAAAATTTCGGGTGGTGTTTCCAATATTTCTTTCAGTTTTAGAGGCAATGATAAGGTGCGTGAAGCGATGCACTCGGCATTTTTGTACCACGCCACGCACGCGGGTATGGACATGGGCATCGTGAATGCGGGCATGATGGAGGTTTATTCTGACATTGACCCTAAACTTTTGACGCTCATTGAAGACGTTTTATTCAATAGAAACGAAAACTCCACGGACGAACTTACCACGTATGCTGAAAATTTGAAGGACACGGGTGGTAAAGCGGTGCAAAAAGACTTAGCGTGGCGAGAACTCACGCTCGAACAACGCATGACGCACGCACTCGTGAGAGGTATTGACGAATTTGTGAATGAAGACGTGGAAGAAGCCCGTCAAAAATACGCTGCACCGTTGAATATCATTGAAGGGCCTTTGATGGATGGGATGAATGTGGTGGGTGATTTGTTCGGTTCGGGCAAAATGTTTTTGCCGCAAGTGGTGAAATCTGCCCGTGTGATGAAAAAAGCGGTGGCGTATTTGACACCTTTTATTGAGGCCGAAAAATTACGGACGGGTAATACAGAAAGTAGTTCAAAAGGAAAAATTTTGATGGCGACCGTGAAAGGTGACGTGCATGACATTGGAAAAAATATCGTGGGCGTGGTTTTGGGTTGCAACAATTACGATATTATTGACATTGGCGTAATGGTGCCTGCGGAAAAGATTCTACAAATTGCTCGTGCCGAAAACGTGGATATTATTGGTTTGAGTGGTTTGATTACGCCAAGTTTGGATGAAATGGTGCATGTGGCAAAGGAAATGGAGCGTCAAGGCTTCAAAATTCCATTGTTGATTGGCGGTGCTACGACCTCGAAAACGCATACAGCCGTAAAAATCGAACAACAATATAAGCGTGGGCAAGTGGTTCACGTACTCGATGCGTCCCGTTCCGTTTCCGTGGCAAGTTCGCTTTTGAGTAAAGAAGGTACGGTTAAGCAAGATTATATCAACAGTATAAAAACGGAGTACGAACAAGTGCGGGTACTGAGGGGTAATAGAAAATCGTCTAAAAAATATTTGAGCCTCAACCAATCTCGTAAAAATAAAACGCCGATGGATTGGGCGAATTACACCCCGCCTAAGCCTTCGTTTTTGGGAACAAAAGTGTTTGATGATTATAACATAGCTGAATTGGCGAAGTATATTGATTGGACTCCGTTCTTCCAAAGTTGGGAATTGCACGGCAAATATCCCGCTATTTTGACGGATGAAATAGTGGGTGTAGAAGCCACCAAACTTTTTGCCGATGCGAAGAAAATGTTGACACAAATCATTGATAATCAATGGCTTACAGCAAAAGCGGTGATTGGATTTTGGGAAGCAAGTTCTACGGATGATGATATTGAGTTAAATACTG
Source organism: Saprospiraceae bacterium (assembly GCA_043728105.1). GTDB lineage: Bacteria > Bacteroidota > Bacteroidia > Chitinophagales > Saprospiraceae > JAAFJT01. The sequence continues at coordinate 12,476 of JAYTMW010000587.1, forward strand.
AGGGGGTCGTGCTACACAATTTGCGTCAGCAAAATCAAAAAGCACCTGGCCAACCCAATTATTGTTTATCAGATAATATTTTACCCAAAAATACTGAGGGGGGTAAAAAAGATTACATCGGCGGCTTTGCTGTCACCACGGGCATAGGCATTGAAGAACACGTGGCCCGCTTTGAAGCAGACCACGACGACTACAATTCCATCATGATAAAAGCCCTTGCCGACCGTTTAGCGGAAGCCTTCGCCGAGCGTATGCACGAGCGAGTGCGCAAGGAGTTTTGGGGCTACGACACAACGGAAAGCCTTGATAATCAACAACTTATAGAAGAAGAATATAAAGGCATACGTCCCGCACCAGGCTATCCCGCTTGCCCCGACCACACGGAAAAAGCAACGCTTTGGAAACTGTTGAAACCCGATGAAACCATCGGTATCAACATTACGGAAAGTTTTGCGATGTATCCAACGGCAGCCGTTTCGGGTTGGTATTTTAGTCATCCCGATTCAAAATATTTTGGTTTGGGTCAAATTTCTAAGGATCAGGTGGAGGATTATGCGGAACGGAAAGGGATGGGTTTGGAGGAAGCGGAGCGTTGGTTGGCACCTGTTTTGAATTATGATGTGTAAAATACTGAGGGGGTACATAGAAATAAAAAAATGGAGGTCGCATGTTGTGGCTTCCATTTTTTTATTGGAAAAAAGTAAAAACTACTTAACTTTAACCACTTATTTAATCTAAAAAAAGATTGTAATGCTTAATTTTCATATAAGATTTCTATTTTTCTTAACCTTATTAGTTCTCTCTATTGATGCAAATGCTCAACACCATAGGCATATCAAAAGTCTATTCAAACAAGCCAATCCTAATTGGAATAAAATAGAATGGAAACTAAAAAATGAAGATAGATACATTTTATATCAAAGATTTACAGCTATTCAAGGGAACGATTCATTAGGATATTTTGGGTTTCACAATGATACCAATCATGTACATTTTGTTAACTTGAATCAAGATGCTTTCCCTGATGTTATTTATGAAACGGGTTTAGGGGTATCACCGATATATTTATTCTTAGGGCAAAAGGATACTTTTGAGTTGCTATTAAGAGAAGATTTGAGCTACTTAAAAGAAATCTCTTATCAAAATGATACCACAATAGTCATTTTAGATGTTCCAGCATATATTGAATCAATCCAATCTGAACTCACAATTTGTATAAAAAAAGATAAAATCATATCGAATTCTATGAGAAGTATGATGGATTGTATGCAAGAACCTCAAAAATATTTTCATACAATCATGCCCATACGAACTATTATTGATGATTGTCCAATAAGAGAAAATGCAAGAATTTCAAAAGGAGAATGTTTTTATGAAGATGGTGATTTGGAGTATAATAACAAGGGTAATATACTACGGCGTTATCTCAAAAATACTGAGGGGGTAGCATGGGGAGAGCGATTCGATGCTTTTGGCAATAAGTGGTGGCTCGTAGAAATATTCTCTAACAATGAATTCAGAGAAAATTTTTATCAAATCGGTTGGATGAATGCTCTTGATTTGGAAGTTTCAGTAAATAAAAATTGAAAGTTTCGTCTCACTTTTTTTGTTTAATTCTTATTTGATAAAAAATATTTCCAAGCAAAAAATACCCCAAAATACTGAGGGGGTATACATCTTTCAAACAACTTACCCCTTCAATATTTCCGTCAAAAGCCTCACACACCGTGGCACTTTTTATACTTCTTCCCACTACCACACGGACACGGGTCATTGCGCCCTACTTTGGCTATAAGATTAAGATTCGATAATTGGGAAATTTCTTTTTTAAGAGCGATTATTTTAGCTTCGTTAAAGGCTATTTCATCTTCATTTTCCTTCACTCTACGCTCTAATTCTTCTATATATTTCTCATTATCTTCTGTTTCTTCATTAGGTACAATACGATTCCAGTCCTGACATTTCTGATAATTATCCTCAATTGTTGGAATGGTGTCAAAGAAAAAAAATCTTTCTCTGTTTGAAGACAAGTCTCGCTTGAGGTCTTCTAAATCACCTATCATTTCACCCGAAATCATATTTGCTTCATAGAGTTTTTCAATTAACGGTAGCGATTCCTTAGAGTCTAATTCTATTAAATCTGAAACAATGGATTCTATCAATTCAATGTCAATAATATTTTCATAAATATCTCTATGTTCATAAAAATCAATTAAAATATCTTCTAAAAACGCAATGCACTCTGACCGTTTTTCGGGGTGATGATATGCCGTAATTGTTATCGCACTGGGAATCACCATGCGTTGAAAAGATTCATTATCAGGTTCTAAAATATATGATTTTAAGATACTGAAATCGTTGCCAATCAGTTTGTAAAAAAGCATTGGAAAAATCTCCGTTATCATATCAGAAAACCAATATCCTGTCCACTCATCATCTTGTCGAATAAGATTTAAAACGTGTTTTAATGAATCTTTTGATTTCAACTCCGCCAATAAAAAAAAGGCATGGACAGGAAAACTATGGGTTCCTTCTTCCCATTCTTTATCATAAAAAAAATCGAAGCGAGCCATCGCATCATCAAGCACTTTATGGAGGTCATCCACGATTGTATTATGAGGTAGCGCAAGTAGTTGTTCTATTTTTTCTTTTGGAATTTCTAAATCATACTCATAAAGTGCCTTAACTTCTGAATGTGTGAAATTGGGCATAACTCGGCTTTTCTTAACCCAATGCTTACGTTTACCCTCCACGGAATAAGCATCATATTTTTCATAGCGGATTTCCTCAAGTATTCTTTCCTTTTCCTGTTCTAATTGCTTGATTTTTTGGCTGTGAAAGTTATTGAATTGTTTTGATAAGCCTTTAAGTATGTCGAGACGATTATCCGCCAGTTTAAAATCCCTTTTATTCAAAAAAAAGCGCACCGTAGTTTCATAATATTGAGCCACTTCCGTTGTATGAAATATCTTGCGGTTGGGTAAAAAATGAGTCAACTCTAAATTTTTGCCAAGCAAGGCTTCAGCTTTATCAAAATCCTTTTTTTGAATATAATTGACAGCCATATTGATGTACGATAAGGGATAATCGGGAAATTTTTTAATCGCCAATTCATTGATTTTCTCAAACTCTAAGGTATTGCCCTTAATCATGTGAGCAATGCTCAAATAATTGTAA
>JAYTMW010000588.1:0-6061 GCA_043728105.1 Saprospiraceae bacterium
GCGGGAACTTCCACCTTGCCCATCGTATCTTTTTCAATGCGTATTGCCATTGGTCGAATGATTTTTTTCTTTAAATGTAAAAATAAGTAAGACTTGAAAACAACTTAACAATTTCAAAATCATTAAGTACCTGATTTTCAATGTGTTAAATTTTTATTTTCTAATTTTTAATTGATAATAAGGTGGGCAAAATTAGAGAAGGAAAAATTAAAAAGTGCGGATTGGGGCTTAAAAATTTGTGGAGTTGATTTTTAAGGGAAACGCACAATACTATTTCAACTCGCTTCGCAAGTTTCCCATATAGGATATTTTTTTTAAGAAAAACGAAGAGGTAGGTCTCCCTGCTTCGATTTAAACTATCGCGTTAATTTAAAGTTTTTGGGTTTTGTAATTTGGGTTAGCGTTGGTTAGATGTAAACAAATAAGGTATGAGCATTCGCATGAGAGACATTAGACAAGGCGTGCCTTGTTTCTACGAAATACCGTTTTCTAATTAGAATTTGGTAGTCGTTTTAGAAAAAAGAACGACACCCTTCGTAGAGACAAGGCATGCCTTGTCTCATGTCTCACATGTCTAATGCCTTGTCTCATTTATTAGAGTCTAACCAACGCTAAACCAATGCACAAAACCCAAAAACTTCTGATTACTTGATAGGCTAAATCGAAGCACGGAGGAAGCTACCTCTTTCTTATTTTCCTAAAAAAAATATCCAGCATGGGAAAACAGCAACCCGAAACCTTTTTTCACACAAGTTTATCAAGGTTTATACTTAAAAACATAACGCACTAAAATGAAGTTAACAACGGCTGTAATCAATGATGCGACTATCACAAATCCATTAGAAAAATACTCATCCGTGCTCGCTGTTGCCCAACCAATGACTCTGCCCAATGGGCCTTTCCAAGCGTAGCGGGTTATGACAAAGCTGCCAATATTTGTTGTGATGAAAAGAAAGAAAATGAGTGTTATGTCTTTGATTTTCAATTGTTTATCCATTATAGATTTAAAGAAAGTATTTTTTTGAATAATTTTCATCAATCCTTTATATCCCTTATAATTTCTAATGGATTTAGTATTGGAAAAAAAAGCTCTCTTACACTCGTGCCCGCAGATTTCAAGTATAAATATCCTCTAAAAGTTGATAGTGCTATGCCTAAAAGGGTCGCTAATAATTCTTCATTTCTACGATGAAAAGGCTTACCACTCCTTTCATCAAAAGTAATTGATAAATCCGAAACTGAAAAAATGGTTTCCAATTTTAAATTAAGTATTTTAAAATTCTCTATTTCATTTTCTGCCAATTTGTAATTATAGGATACATCTAACAATATACCTATTTGATTTGCCTCATAATTAGGATTCAGCCCAAATTGAAAACCGAAAAACAAATTATCAGAATTGAAACTTTCAGGTTGAAATTTAACATGCGAATATTCTATTTCATTGATAGCAACAATTCCAATATTAGTTGATTGAGTATCTTCCATTTTTAAATTTTATGCTGTTGCTATAAATTTAGGTTTACAGTAGTTAGAATATATATTGTTATAAGATTGTGGTGGTGAATTCTTATCTTTGTTATAGTCAAATGACCGGCTGCTTAAAGGTGTTTTTTCTTTATATTTTATTTCGATTTTAATGATTATTTGTGATGGTGTATAGTTTGCATAGTTTCTAATTCCAACTTCATCATTGATTATGCATTGTTCAACGTCTTCAAAATGTAATATAGGAGCTTTGCCAATGGCTAATGAAAGTTCAATCAATTTAGAAATACTGTGGTTAAAGTCACCATTCAATATTTGGGATACATAGCCTTTACTAACACCTAACTTCTCAGCAAATTGAGTGCGAGTAATTTTATTTGTTTTTAAGAAATTTTCAAGCTGTGTGAAAAGTTGTGTTTGGATTCTTACGGTCCAATATTCTTTGCTTTGTAGCAATTCTTTACGAGAAAGCATGATTGATAAAATTTAGGTGTATGTAGAGAATAATGTAAAATTTATTTTACAAGTAATTTTAGATAAATTTAACAGTTATCGAGGGCTATTGAAATATTGTTTTTTAAGGTTTCTGAAATATTTTATATCTGATTTTTGGTCTGTTTTAGTACCTCCATGTGCCACAATCTTACCTGACTTTGCATCATGAAAAACATAAACTCTAAGATGCTTTGATTTAAATTCATACTCTTTATTTTTATCTTTAGAGGGTGTTAAATCTTTGAATTTTGTATGAGGCAATGTATTATTATTGGCAATTAAATCCATGTAAGCAAAAATAGTTTTTAATTCAGAGGCGTAACTTGTATTCTCGATTTTTTCACAAAATTCATCTAATGGGCAGCGTCCATCTTCAAGTTTGAGCTTATAAAAAGCTTGTCTCCCTCTTATAGTTTCTATTAATCCTAACGAAAATTGAGCCATTCTGTTTTGATAAAACTAAATTTTTTTACAAAAGTTTAGTTTTAACTAAACATTATGCAAATGTGAAAAGAATTTTTTGATTATGCAATACTTAATCAAATATTTATTCAAATAATCTTTTCACGCCAACTCCAACTTCAAAAACCGCCCCGTATGCGACCCCTCAGTCTTAGCCACTTTTTCGGGCGTGCCACTCACCAAAATTTGACCACCTCGATGTCCGCCTTCTGCACCCACGTCAATCACATAATCTGCCACTTTTATGACATCCATATTGTGTTCGATGACGATAACCGTATTGCCTTTTTCAACCAAACGCTGCAACACGACCAAAAGGTGTTGAATGTCCTCAAAATGTAAACCCGTGGTGGGTTCGTCGAGGATGTAGGCGGTGTTGCCCGTGTCTTTTTTGGAGAGTTCCTCGGCAAGTTTCACCCTTTGCGCCTCGCCGCCTGATAGCGTTGTGGCTTGTTGACCAAGCGTGATATAGCCCAAACCGACATCCGCTAACGTCCTTACTTTTCTAAAAATATTGGGTATGTTTTGGAAAAAAGGCACGGCTTCTTCGACCGTCATGTTCAACACATCGTTGATACTTTTTCCTTTGTATAAAACCTCCAAAGTTTCACGGTTGTAGCGGCGACCCAAACATGTTTCACAATCCACTTGCACATCGGGTAGGAAGTTCATTTCTATCACCCGCTTGCCTGCACCCTCGCACGACTCGCAACGCCCACCTTTGACGTTGAAACTGAATCGCCCCGGCTTATACCCTCTAATTTTTGCTTCGGGCAAATTAGCAAAAATAGTACGTATGTCAGAAAAAACACCTGTATAAGTCGCTGGATTTGAACGTGGTGTGCGTCCAATCGGCGTTTGATCTATCTCAATTACTTTATCCAAATGCTCTAAACCTTCTATTTTTTCATAAGGCATGGGGCGTTTAGTGGAGTGGTGAAAATGCTGACGCAAAATGGGATATAACGTCTCATTTATCAACGTTGATTTGCCTGAACCTGATACACCCGTTACCAAAATCAACGTTCCCAAAGGCAATTTTATGGTGACATTTTTTAAATTATTGCCCGTGGCACCTTTCAGTATCAGCTCCTTTCCGTTGCCTTTTCGACGGTGTTTCGGTATCTCGATGCGCTTCGTATTGTTCAAATATTCGGAGGTCAAAGTGTTATTGCCCGCAAATACTGAGGGGGTGCCTTCGCCCACGAGTTCGCCTCCGTGTTTACCTGCGCCTGGGCCCAAATCGAACAAATAATCGGAAGCCATCATAATGTCTTTATCATGCTCAACCACGATGACGGAGTTGCCAATGTCACGCAATTGTTTCAACGCCACTATCAAGCGTTCATTGTCTCGCTGATGCAAACCAATGGACGGTTCATCCAATATATACGTGATGCCCGTGAGTTGCGAACCGATTTGAGTAGCCAAACGAATGCGTTGAGATTCGCCGCCCGAAAGCGACCCCGCAGGACGATTCAAAACCAAATAATCCAAGCCCACATCCAAGAGAAAACCGATGCGTAAACGGATTTCTTTCAATATATCTTTCGCTATAACTTGTTGACGCTCAGTGAGTTGTGCTTCCACCGTATCGAACCAAGAAGCCAAATCAGTCATATCGAGCAAAGACAACTCACCTATATTTTTCTCATTTATTTTGATGTGTAAACTCTCTTTTTTTAACCTAAAACCGTGACATTCGGGGCAGGTTGCGACCATCATAAAATCTTCAACCCAATTGGCAATTTTCTCAGAACCTGTGTCTAAATACCACTTTTTGAGCATCGGAATCAGACCAGTTGCCGCCAAATCATAAACGAATAAGTCTTGTTGAGGCACGGCATTGGGCAGGTTAACTGATTTTTTTTCGCCGCCGTTCATGATTAAATTCATGGCATCTTGCGGAATGTCTTTTATCGGAGTCGAAAAGGTAAAATTATATTTTTTAGCAATTTGACGCAATTGTTGAAACATTGTGTTGTCTCGTGGCTCGCCAAAAGGCACGATGCCGCCGCTATTGATGTCGCTTTTTGGGTCGGGAATCACCTTTTCCATGTCCACCTCAGCCACTTGACCCAAGCCTTTGCAATGTGGGCAAGCACCATAAGGCGAGTTGAAAGAAAAGGTATTTGGAGAGGCTTCTTCGTAGCTGATACCACTTTTGGGATCCATCAAATGCTTTGAAAACATCGTAACATTACCCCCCTCAGTATTTGACTCATTTTTGTCCGCTTCGAGGATAAATATCAGCCCATTACCCATCTTCATCGCAATGCCCAAAGACATAATCAAGCGGTCACGACGCTCTGGTGCAACTTGTATTCGGTCGATCACCACCTCAATATCATGCACTTTAAAACGGTCAATTTGCAGCCCTGGTTCAAGGTCGAGCAAAACGCCGTCCACCCGCACTTTTGTATAGCCTTGCTTACGAATATTCTCAAAAAGCTCTCGATAATGCCCTTTTCGACCCCGCACGAGGGGCGCAAGTATCATAATTTTCTTTTGGTCAAAAACGTCAAAAATGCGGTTTTGGATTTGCTCGTCGGTGTATTTTATCATGCGCTCGCCCGTCTCGTAACTGTATGCGTCGCCAATGCGGGCGAAGAGTAGGCGCATGAAATCGTAAATTTCGGTAATCGTGCCGACCGTTGAGCGAGGATTGCGCCCTACGGTTTTTTGTTCAATGGAAATAACGGGGCTTAATCCTGTTATCTGCTCCACATCGGGGCGTTCCATGCTACCAATAAACTGCCGAGCGTAGCTTGAAAAAGTCTCCATATAACGGCGTTGACCTTCGGCATAAATGGTGTCGAAAGCCAATGACGATTTGCCACTACCGCTTAACCCTGTCATCACAACTAATTGATTACGAGGGATTTTTATATTCATATTTTTTAAGTTATGAACTTTTGCGCCAACAACTTCGATGAATTGTTGCTCCATAACTTCTGTATCAAGAACGGATACGATTGGGGTATCAATTATTGTATCTTTCGAGTGATTTTTGCTCATGCAGTTTACGATTTTAGAACCGCAAAACTAACATTTTTTGGCGTAGATTGTTTTGATTTAAAAGAAATTGTTGGGAAATTAAGACAAACATAACGAGCAAGGCGAATTGAATCGCCTTGCTCGTTTTTCATAAATAAAGAAGGTTATTGAGTGAATTATTTTTTAAATCGTTTAAATTCAAAGCCAAAACAATCATTACAATAAGGTGAAAAATTGATTGTATCTTGGTTGACAATTGGTGTAAAACGGAATTCTACCATAGGAAAATCATCTGCACGCTTGGGTTTTACAAAATCCATTAATCTCAAAGTGCTTTTTTGATTATTGCCCGATTCTGTCTGAATACCATAAACCCACCTACCTTTTGAGCAATCTCCATTTTTGCACCAAATAAATTCATTATTGGGTAAAATTGTTAAAAGATATTGTTGAGTAGAATCAATTTTGATAAATTGACCTGCAAAACCACCTGATTTGCTTACCCACTGCCAAGAACCGAACACTTCAAAAGGCACAGGCACTTCATCAAAGCCGTCCTTGCTACAACTGAAAAGTGTTATTACGAATAAGAAAAGTATTATTTTTTTCATGTAAATAT
>JAYTMW010000589.1:0-5594 GCA_043728105.1 Saprospiraceae bacterium
AAACAAGGTTGGGTCATACCCCTTCTAATAACAGAAGTAATATTTCCCCTTAAATCATAGGTTACTTTTTCGCCATATTTATTATCCTCCGAAAAGCCAGACGGAAGCCCACCACTCGTTGTTACATCACTGTATATAGCCTCTTTAAGTCTATTGATTTCGTCATACTTGTATGTATAATCCTGTTGTGGCTTATCAGCAATACGCCATGTTATTCCACTAATATTGCCATTATACTGAGGGGGAGCAACTCCTGCATTAAGCGGAAAATCATAACTCATATCTTGGCTGAACAAATCAATATTTGACTCATTGTAGGTACGCACGGGCGCAAAAGTGCCTTTTGTGGTTGATACTGCATATTGATTATCCGTAACACGATTTACTGCCGCATTAGGATTGAATGTACCGAATGAATTATTAATACCCGTCAACCAACCTCTACTATTATAGGCATAATCAATTGATTGTAAAAATTTATTATTGTTACTGTTCCAACCAATATTTTTTTCTACTAACTGGTCTAAGTGATTGTAGTTGAATTCAGCCACTTGAACGTTAGGCGTGAAACCCCACCATGGATTTACTTGATGAAAAACTTTTTTCAAACGTTGCCCTCTATCATCATAAACATTGGTTGATTTAAAGCCTCTATCTTGATTCCAAAAGTCTGTATTCTTGTAATTGGCTTCTAAAACCTGTCCAGCGTTATTATAGGTATAAGTATTATTTTCAGGCTTACCCCAAATGTTGTTACTTAATTCTGATTGAACATTTCCATAAGCATCATACACAAAATCAGTCGTTATCCATTCTGTTTCATTGCCACCACGATTCCCAAGCACACGAGCCTTTGATTGAGTTAAACGACTCTTTCCTTCTTCAAATTTAGCTTCCGTATAAACAGAATCTAAAACAAAATCCGTTTTAGCAAAATTCTCTGCATCGCTTGCGTTAGGAATATAAATAACACCTTTTTGCAATGTTCTTCCTAATTTATCATATTTGCGTCCCAAATGTTTTCTTGGATTCAAATCACGCATATTGCCATCTTGAGTAAGTATCACAAGATTTCTATCATCATAAAAAATATTTACCCAGTCTGAACTTGGTACTTTTTTGCGAATCAGGCGTTGTTTAGCATCATATTCATAATTAAAGCATAAAGATTCCGTTAAACTTGCAGACGAACCACAATTATTATTAGGTTGGCTCTCTACTAAAGCTCCTGGAGGAATTACTTTGATAACGTTACCGTATTCATTATACAAACTATAGGTATCTACTTTTTTTAACTCACCACTAAGAGGGTCTGTTACATATTTTCTTGTTAGAATATTACGTCCTAATTTATCCGTAAAAGATTCCGTTTTACCCCCATTTCTATCAATAACAATGTTTTTGGAAAGTGAACTTAATTCATAAAACCCATCAATTGTACCGTCAAATTTGAATTTACGGACTTCACAAGCCACGTTTGTCTCATATTTTGCTTCGGTAAATTTATTAATTTCATCATAGATCTTTTTAGGACGACTAAGAGGAGATTGGTCATATTCATTGTAACTAAATGGGATACCCGTAGGTATAGCTTCATACCCTAACACATTACTATGAAAAGGTTCGTAATTTTTACCAGCTCTACCTAAAGCATCATAATTAAAATAAGTCTTTTGATGATTACCGCTTGGCGTATAACCTTCTTTAACATAAGTAATTGGTCTTCCCAAACCATCAATATACTGCTTATTGATTTCAGGGAAATTTGGGTTATCTGAATAAGTTGTTTTTAAACCAACATATTTCTCAAAATTAGCTCCGTTAATGTAATCATAGACAGAGGTCGCTGCATAAGTGCTATTTTGAATATTATAATTTGATTTAACAGTTTTTGGTCTTAGAAAGTCATCATATTCTGTATTCGTCTTAAAACCGTTTACATCAGTCAATGTTTTTACTAATCTATTCTCATCCCAATAATCCATTGTTACAGAAAATTGTTCAGGCTTGTTTGCATCCGGTTTTGTTGAAATAGTCTTTAACAAACCATTCTCCCGAGTAAAATTTACGAAAGGAAAATTCTCTTTATGAGCTTTCTTCACAAACCCCTCATCATAATATTCGTCAAAAGAAGCCTTTAAATACCAAGCATTCCCTTCATAATTTTCAATTTTTTTCAATCTCACGATTAAGTTAAAAAAATCATAAGTTAGTTTTGAACCCCCAATTTGTTTATAAACATTATCAATCAATACAAAATTCTTGGTCTCTAACAATACATTGCGATTCTGATTTTGGAGTTTTTTGATAGGATCTGCTTCTGTTTGCCCAGCAAGTGCATAGTTGGAATACGAATTTGTCGTTTTGTATATTTTCCCATCACTATTTGTAGTCAGAATCTCTTTGGGCAGCAACGAGCCATTATCGTATGCGTAATCTACTCTACTAACCATAGAACTGTTTTCCAAGAAATTATATGTTACTTGAGACTTTAATACCTTAACAGTACTAACGTTTGAGTATTTACCGATACCTGTCCCAGCTTTCACAATTGATTGTGTTCCATTAACATATTTAAAAAAAGGAGGAGAAGGTACAATATCTAATCTCCAATAAGTACCAATACTGGCTATTTCATCAATCGAATGACTAATACCAAAAATGTTTTTGGATTTAGTTACTTTATATTCATTAATAGTCTTACTTTTCGCATTATTGGAAGCGTCAAACACCGTTGTTTCCAACAATACCCCTCTACTCCAATCAAAATTTGGGTGTTTAGGGTTTGGAAAATTATCTGTTAAAACCTCCGTGTTATCGGCTAATAGATTACTTGAAATTTCTGTCTTGGGTGCATCATACAAATCAGAATTAACGTAATTTTCGCCATATACTGAGGGGGTATTGTATTTGTAAAGAATACTACCATTGTTGATAAAGATTTCTTTTACAAATTGATAGACAATAGGCTGTGTTAGCCAAGAATCATTTTGATTGAAAAAAGTAAAATCAGTTAAAGCCTTTGTTACAAATTTTGGCTCGAATTGCCCTGCAGCTTGGTTGTATGCCTGTAAAAATACATGGCCTGTCTTTTTTCTCCCAAAAGAAGGTTGATAAACCAATCTCCCAGATGATTGCGCTGTGTAATTATTTCCATCAAAATAATTGTAAGAATACTCCTTAACAATATCAGGATTTAAACCAATGCCATCTTGAGTTGTAATTTTTTTGATACGTAGCCCAGCACCTAAGCTATTAAAAGGGCTTTTCTCTATATTCGGTTGACTATATTTAGGTTCGGGTAAAAATGAAAACTCATTTAATTCGTAGTTAAAAATTTGTTTTCCACCCGTTGGATAAACAACTTGTTCAAGTACGCCCGCTATTGCGAAACTATTATTGGGTAACCTGTTTGCTCCTGCAATAATGCGAGGCGTACAACTTGTACGTCTATCATAAACGGAATACCTACTTTTATACAAAGTATTTGATTCATCATTATCACAAGTGCCGTCATAGACAAATAAACTGGGAACTGTACTCGTATTACTCGTTACACCATTAAAATATCCCCAAATATCTTGCGCCATCGAATGTCTTGGGGGCAACGGCGTAGCGTTATAAACAAAACTATAAGGTTTCTCTACGGTTATTTTACCTTTTTCAGTCAATGAAATTAATCTATATCTTTTTGATAATGCGTTTAATTTCGGGTTTAGTCCACAAGGAGATGTCCCAGTAGATGTCATTGTTTCATAACCAAGTTCATACGACTTTAGCAATACATTCGATTTGTTCTTTATATTGATGTGATGCAAAAGTTTGGGCTTAATAGTATTTCCGTCTGTAAAAAAACAATCATCTCTATCAATATCAGATACAAAATCTACAATTTCGTAGTTCGACTCAATTTTAGATAATTGCCAATCGTGTATTTTGTTTTGTACCCAAGTCATTGTTTTTTCTTCAGGTATTATACCCGAAGACGGCCTTGAACTCTCGTCAACAATCCTTGAGTCATTCGAATATTGATATGTATAGCTCAGATTTATTTCGTTACCCGATATTGTCTTAACATTGGTCAAATACCACGTTGTAATAGCTAAATCTTCTGTTTCAGTATCAGGGAAAAGAGACTGATTGATACCAGAACTTAGTCCCGAACGAACAATTTGAAGGGTCTGATTTGATTTATCTGGATAAAAATTCTCTGTATCACAAATAGTAATCGTTTGCCCATTAATGCTTTTCTTCCTAAAATAAGAAGTAGTAACAGCCGTTTTTTCAAAGGTGTATTTTGTACCGTCCTGCGATGTAATAACAAATTTCTTAATTCCACCTCTTACTAAACCTGGATTATTGGTAATAATTGAAGGGATTGGATAGAAATCCGTCGTTACTTTTTCATAAGAAATAGATAAGCTACTTTGAGGTAATAGCTGTGGTGTACCATTTTCGTCGAACATAAAAGAACCCGAATATCCTCCGAACTGAAATCTAAATAAATCGGGTTCACAATCTTTTGTTCCGTTTTCAAGGGAAGATTTATCGAAATTTGGGTCATCAATATTTTTATCTGACATTTGTTTTATTGAGTTACCTGAATAAAGATAGCCAGCGTTTACATAATCTCCTACTGAGGTAAGATTACCAAATGGGATCTTCCGATAGACGCTATAAATATCATCGGGCAAACCCCGTACTTCCCTTGTTATAGAGCCGCCAGCGTTTAGATTAAAACCCATACCTACCCACGACGATATATCACTTACTTTCACTCCTGTTCCATTGTAACCTATGCCAATTGGCAATAAAGCATCATTACAGTTATGTATCCATAACGGAACATTAATGAAATTTGCCCCTGTCGAAGTGGCGTTTGAGGAAGCACTCAGTCCTCCTGAGGGATTTTGCCCAATGCCTTCTTGGGCTTTCGTTTTATAAAATACAAAAAACTGGATAAAACAGATAACAAGGCAAAATACCTTTGTCCTTGAATGGAAAAAACTGTAATGAATGGTTTTCATCAGAAAAAAATTAAATTAGAGAATATGGTTAAAAAAATGAGAATACCAATCCTTTGTGGCACGCCACAGAGAGATAAAACATTGAAAATCAATATTTTACGAAATGAAAAAGTTTAAGCGCAAAGTCTTTTTCAAGTAAGTGCCAATAAGAAAACGCCTTGTCTGAGTTTCCACAACAGCAAGGGTAAAGAGTAAGAAACTAAGGAGAATTAGCGAGGCAGAAATGCCACGCTTTAAGAGAAAATAGTTAGCTTTGCTTTGCTTTGCTTTGCTTTGCTTTGCTTTGCTTATCAATGGAAGATACATCAGAATGTTTCGGTTAAATGTTGCGTGATTAAATTGTAAGATTTCTTTAAACAAAACATATACAATGCCAAAAATGCCTTTTTTAGGGTACGCCGAAACATAAAAATTAAACCCATTCAAAAAGTATTGGTTTAGAAGTGTTTATAAATACGTTAAATTTGTTATATTCTAAACTGAAAATCTTTTACCATATCCCAAGTTTTACCCACTCACAAAATGGTTCAACAATCAAATAGTTATTAAATCATATTCATTAAAAAA
>JAYTMW010000590.1:0-2472 GCA_043728105.1 Saprospiraceae bacterium
CCATTCGCCACCACGCTGCGTGGGTGTTGCAAGCCCGTGAACCAATGCACTGTGTCAATTTGGTGACTCATCCACTGTCCGGGGATGCCCGAAGAATAAGGCCAAAACAAGCGATATTCCAAATATTTACGAGGATCGAAGGCTTCAAAAGGACGATTTATGAGGAAACGCTTCCAATCCACGTCCGATTCTTTCAAATCTTTAGTCAAAGCGGGTCTGCGCCAACGACCTGGTTGATTGACATTCCAGATTAATTCGACCATCACGATTGGGCCAAATTTGCCCGACTTGATGTATTCTTCGGCGGCTTTATAATTCTCCCCACTGCGGCGTTGCGAACCAATTTGGACAATTTTTTTAGAATCTCTCACGGCTTTCAAAACCGCTCGGTTATCTTCCATTGTTTCCGCCAACGGTTTTTCGGTGTAGCAATCCATCCCCGCTTTTACGGCTTCGATGGTGTGAACGGCATGTTGAAAATCGGCGGTGCTGATGAACACAGCATCGGCCACTTTGGCGTTGTAGAGTTCATCGTTGTTTTTAAACATTTTTACATCGGAACCCAATTCTTTATCCAAAAACGCCTTGCCTTCTTCTCGGCGGCGGTTCCAGATGTCAGACACGGCGACCATTTCAAAGTTCATTTCCTTCATCAAGGCTTTGAACGGTGGCACGTGAGAGAATTTATGGCGGTCGGCAAAGCCCACGCACGCTACCCGCACACGGTCGTTTGAACCCATTATTTTAGCGTAAGATTTTGCGCTAAACGCCATTGCGCCGAGGCCAGCAAGGGCGGTATTTTTGGTGAAATCACGTCTATTCATAATAAAGAAATTTTAAAGAAACTGTATTTAATTTTTATTTAAAACTTGTTTTTATTCTTTTTGCTTTTTTTGTCATTCAGTAGGAATCCTTTTTTAGGGAGCGCAAAAAAGGATTCCTACTGAATGACAAAAAAGGGCAAAAAGAATGACAAAAAATTATTTTTTCAACTGTTTTAACACATTTTCAAGCTCCAATACTGAGGGGGCCCCATTTTCCATCAGCCTTTGTTTTTCCTTAAATTTTTCATATTCTTTTGTGGCAATATCTTCGGCTAAGGCTCTCGAAATGCGCCCTGCATCCATCAATATTTCTCTTTCGTTGATGGTTAAAAGGTCGTGGAGTTTTTTCATCCAATCCTTCATATACATCACTTTTAGTTGTAAGGCTTGCGATTCAGCGAACACCAAATATTGCTCGGCGAGTAGATTCAATTGCTTCATTTCAAACTCATCCAAATAGTTTTTTGCAATGGTGACATCACTTTTTTTGATTTTATCACCGTCCCAAGTCGTCAAACCCATGTTTGGTAAATCAGCATTGGCACGGGTTGCGATGATTTCTGCCGCCGTGTGTTGGTGAATGGCCCAATGAAATTTGTTTTGAATGATACCGTAAAAAGCACGGGTTGCCTCGGCATTTTCGACATAATCCACGCTTGTTTTGAATATTTCACGTACTTTATAATAAAAATTCTTCTCCGAAACCCGAATGTCACGGATGCGCTCCATCAACTCCTCGAAGTAGTTGCGCTGTCCGCCGTTTTTCAAGCGTTCATCATCGAGCGTAAAACCTTTGATGATGTATTCCTTCAAACGCTTGGTTGCCCAAATCCTAAATTGCGTGCCTTGTTGCGACCTCACCCGATAGCCGACGGAGATGATGACATCGAGGTTGAAGAATTTTGTTTTATAACTTTTGCCATCGGCGGCAGTTGTCAAGTATTCCTTGACAACTGAATTTTCTTCTAATTCACCTTCTTTAAACACATTTTGAATGTGCAAACTGATGTTCTGTTTGCTCGTTTGAAAAAGGTCAACCATTTGGGCTTGCGACAGCCAAACCGTTTCGCCATCAATGCGGACATCCACTTTTGTTTGTCCGTCGCCACTTTGGTAAATTAAGATGTCGGAGGTATTTTCCATTGTTTTAGATGTGTAAATTATAATGTTTACAATAAAAATTTTATGTATAAATGATTGTTCATAGTTCATAGGGCTTCACCCTATTCTAACATATTTCACCCTTTCAGGGCTTTTAGATAAACGAATTTAAAGATTGAAAGCCCTGAAAGGGCGAAATATGTTAGAATAGGGTGAAGCCCTATGACTATGGAATACGAACGATGAAAAATCATTTCAATTCCCGAATCTTCACACTCCGAAACGACACATTATTCCCATGATCTTGCAATAAAATATTCCCTTTATCGGCAGCCCCAAAACCTTCGTATTTTTCATACTTGCTTCGAGCCACCAATGCCTTGTAAATATTGCTTTTTCTTTCGTATTCCACAACTTTAAACCCATTTAACCAATGCTGAACGATATTATTTGGATAAACAACGACTCTGCCTTGATTCCAATCGCCGATTTTGCGTTGAAAACGTTTATCCAATTTAGTAGAAGGAATCAAATCATAAAGGCTTGC
>JAYTMW010000591.1:0-5014 GCA_043728105.1 Saprospiraceae bacterium
GCTCTGTATTTGTATGTTTACTTTTAAGAATAAGAAAGGCTATGCCTTCTTTTGCATCACAACTAATTAAAATTCAGTTACTTATAAATTTTAATTAAAATAATTTATTTGACTACTTCTACTTTGGCACTCAACAATATGAGATATTTACTCACTGTTTTGCCTTCGGCAAAAGGCGTGCTTGAGAGAAGTTTTTTTGGATTGATTGATTTTTTAAAGAAAAATTTTCAATTTTTCTTTAAAAAATCAATCAATCCATTTAGTCCTTTTCTGTCTGCTGAGTGTACTAATTTAAAAAAAGATAAAACCCCATTTTATTTGATAAAAAAGGATTCCCTGCTGTGGTGAGTTTGGATGGCGAAGATACAAAAAGGTCTGCAAAAGGGTCAAATACTGAGGGGGTAAGTTTTCCACATTGGATATTTTTTTTTAGGAAAAAACGAAGAGGTAGTTTCCTCCCTGCTTCGATAGAGCATATCAAGCAATTGGAAGGTTTTGGGTTTTGTGCATCAATTTGACGTTGGTTAGACGCAAGGCTCAATGCGCAAAACTCATTTTCAACAGTATAAACTTTTCCCTAATCCACATCTCTAAAACGCTCAATTAATGTGTCTTTGCGAGGAGGCACGACGAAGCAATCTGTTCGTTTTCGCAGATTTTCTTTCGTTAAACCTACTACATTATCTCAATGTAATGACTATTTCTACTTATTTTAGAAAGGGAATTCCAAGTCAAATGACAGATTGCTTCGTCGTGCCTCCTCGCAATGACACATTAATTGAGCGTTTTGAATTTGTGGGCAATGGACGATAATTTTAAATTCCAGAAGCGTTTAATTCATATAAATCATTCATTGTCAACAATTTACGCATGAATTAAATCCACCGACTGTAACTGAACATTCGTCGCATCTGGCAACGTAAAGAAAAAAGTAGTACCCGCACCTTCCGTTGATTCAAACCAAATACGCCCTTTATAAAAATCAATAATACGTTTGCAGAAAGCCAAGCCGATGCCCGTGCCTTCATACGTATTTTTGGTATTCAAACGGCGGAACATCTTGAAAACCTCTTCTTGATATTTTGCAGATATGCCGATACCGTTGTCTTGAACATAAAAAACATCTTCTTTTTTGAGATTTTTGAAATGTCCAATTTTGATTTCGGGCGTTTCACTATCGTTGTATTTGATGCCGTTGTTGATGAGATTTTGCATCAGCATAATAATTAAGGAGCGATGCACATGAATATTAGGTATAATTTCCAATGAAATAGATACATTCCTTTTTATCATCAAATCTCTTAATGTGACACACGTATGATCCACAATTTCTGTAAAATCGGTACTTTGTGGCTCGCCAATATTTTTGTCTAACTTAGAATAATTGAGCAAATCATCCACTAATTTTACGGATTGATTGGATGAATTGACGATAAAATTAGCATATTCCTTATCCGTGTCGTCAAATTTATCCTTATTTCTTCTCACTAAAAGCTGCACAAAAGAAGTTGTGTTGCGCAGCGGTGCTTTCAAATCATGCGAAATGATGGACGCAAAATCCACCAATTCACCATTGCTCCGTTTGAGTTTATCGGCGTAGAGGTTAAGTTCTTCTTCTTTTTGCTCCAACTCACTCAATGTTTTCGTGAGCGTACTCGTTCTTTCCTGTACCTCTTTTTCGAGTAAAGTTTGATGCTCGTTGCTAAACTTTTGCTGAATTTCGAGTGACTCAATCAGTTGAGCATCGGCTGTTTCTTTTGATTTTTTAAAGTCGTTGATATGTCTCAACATCGCAAAAAGTAACATGCTTGCTTCTACCGCAATGGTATGTACAATAAAGTTGGGAGAAAGTGAAAATTGAGGGAAAATACCTAAATCATCAATGAAATACAACACCAAATAGCCCATAAATACGCTAAATCCCCAAAGAAAAAAACGATTGGCTTCATTACCCGTTTTCTTTGATGACCGATATGATAGGATCATAGCCGTGATTGTTATGGGTATTGAAAAAAAATAAATTATCAAAGTACAAACCGCAATAGAGTAAAAGCAACCAATAAAAAAGTTTAAAATAAGGCTTGCTAAAACTGTCCTCATTATATTTTTAGTCCGCTTTTTTAGCGGTTTTTCAAAGAAAATAAAACATAAAAGCAAGGCAAATAAAGTAGGTGAATTGAGGAATAGAGGCGAAAACTCATGGATGAAATAATTGTCTTTAAAAAATAATGTATTGAAATATCCCGTGTAATAAAAGACAACCGTCAGAAACGACATTATAAAAAAAGCATATAAACTATAAATCCTTTGACGGTGTATGAAAAAGAAGAAAATGCTCTGCAAACAAACCATAAAGGTTAAACCAATGGATAAACTATTGTAAAAAGTAGTCGTCTGACTGTCATTTATCAACAAATCCTTGCCCGCTATCGACATTCTTATACGAAAAGTGATAAACGCTTTGACGTGAATGTAAAAAACTTGTGGTTGATTATTGGCGCATTTTAGCTCCAATATTTGACTTGGCGTAGAAATATTGAAACCTTTAAAGGGCATCAATCGCCCTGTTTGCACGACATCCCAGCGGTTGTCGATTTTTGTATAAACCTCAAAAGTATCCGTAATAGCGGGCAGCACGGATAAGAACAGTTTCTCTTGGGTTTTATTTTCAAGCACAATTTTAAACCAACTTGCCTGTCCCGTCCAATCGCCTACGTTAGCCGTTTGAAACGCATTGGGTTTGAACAGCGAATCAACTTTATAGACATCCTCCATCGTCATTGTCTCGATATTAGGATGTTCCAAAACGGAAACCCTTGTATCAATGGACGTATATTGCCCTGCATCATTCACTTGAATGATGTTCGGTTGTGCCAATAATGGTATAAGTGAGCAACAGATTATGAACAGACCTGTTACTCCTATTTTGGTAAATTTCATTCAGTAAAATTATATAATGTGATAATACTGTTGTTTGCAAAATCTATGCTACAATGATTTTTGAGCTAAAAATAATTTTATAAGCAATTTTGCCGTCAAATACTGAGGGGGTATCATTTTGACGTAAAACAGTTTTATTCAACCCAATAAAAAAAGCGACCTTCTTTTTGAAAGTCGCTTTTTTATTTAAAATGTTGATTATCAATAAATTACGCATGAATTAAATCCACCGACTGTAATTGAACATTCGTCGCATCGGGCAGCGTGAAGAAAAAAGTAGTACCTGCGCCTTCCGTTGATTCAAACCAAATGCGCCCTTTGTAGTGCGTGATAATGCGTTTCACGAATGCGAGACCAATGCCCGTGCCTTCGTAGGTGTCTTTGGTGTGCAAGCGGCGGAACATTTTGAAAACTTCTTCTTGATATTTTGACGCAATGCCAATGCCGTTGTCTTGTACATAAAAAACATCTTCATCTTTTATGTTCTTGAAATGTCCAATTTTAATTTCAGGGTTTTGCTTGTCGTTATATTTGATGCCGTTGTTGATGAGATTTTGTATCAACATCACAATCAATGAACGATGTGCTTGAATGACGGGGATTTTTTCCAACAAAATGGATGCTTGACGTGTCTCCATGATAGCCCGTAATGTCACACAAGCATTGGCGATGATGTCTGTGAAATCTATATTTACAGGCTCTCCAATATTTTTATCAAGTTTAGAATAATTGAGTAAATCATCTACCAAACGTACCGATTGAGTAGAAGATTCTACAATGAAATTCACGTATTCATTGTCCGTAGCATCAAATTTATCCTTATTTCTTCTTAATAATAGTTGTAAAAACGAAGTTGTGTTGCGCAGCGGGGCTTTCAAATCATGTGAAATAATGGATGCAAAATCCAATAATTCGCTGTTGCTTTTTTTCAATCTATCCGCATACGTATTGAGTTCTTCTTCTTTTTGTCCCAACTCATTTAAGGTTTCAGTCAGCGCACTTGTGCGTTCAGCTACTTGTTTTTCAAGTAAAACATTGTGTTCACGCATCATAATGCGTTGCGATTCGAGCGATTCGATGAGTTTGGCATCTGCGGCTTCTTTATCTTTTTTGAAGTCGCTTAGATGTTTTATCATAGCAAAAAGAAGCATGGTAGCTTGCAAACCCAAAGCATAAATAAAGATATTGCTCGATAGAATAAATTGAGGAAAAATACCTGAATTATCTAACAAGTAACCTGTTAAGTAAACGCCAAAAAGTGCAAAGCCTGCAATGTAATATTTGCTTGAATGGTTCCCTTGTTTATATGAATTAATAGAAGCCAATATCGTAACGATAATGCACGGTGGCATCATAAAATAGATAACCAACACGCTCAAACCGACGGAATAAAAGAAACCAATGAACAAATTGACCACCAAAAACCCAAAAATTAGCTTTAACATTTTGGATAAAAAAGGAGAAAAACTTTCACTTTTTAGAAAATATAGCGACATAAAAATCGCAAAAGCACTCGGAAAATTAATCAGCAACGGCGAATATTGATTGAGCCAATAACTATTCGGAAAGAACACGGTTTGCCAATATCCAACAAAATAAATAGCGACCACCGTCATGGTTACGATAAAAAGGGAAAACCAAATATACACGGTTTGTTTGTTCAAATAATAAAATAAAACGCTTAAAAGAGTGATTAAAACGATGAGACCCAACACAAATCCATTAATCAACGAGTTATATTGTCCCTCAATTATGAAGTGATTTTTGCTTGCGATGGTCATTTTTGCCCTCGCATACAAGACCGCTTTCACGTGTATGTAAAAGATTTGCTTTTCAAAAGCCTTACTTTTCAATTCAACCAAATGATTGGGCGGCGAAAGGCTTGTCACATTAAAAGCAACAAGTTTTCCAGTTCTATCCACTTCCCAACCGTTAGTATTTTTTTTATATATTTCAAATGTATCCGTTAAAGCAGGCTCTAAGGACAACAAAAGCGGCTCGTTTGTCTGATTTTCAACCACTATTTTCCACCAACTTTCGGTGTCTATCCATTTTCCTTCTCCAATTTTTGCAA
>JAYTMW010000592.1:0-13145 GCA_043728105.1 Saprospiraceae bacterium
CCATGCCCGAATTTGTAAAGCCTACCGATGCTGAATTAGAAATCCTCCATATTCTCTGGAATTATGGAGCGAGTAGCGTGCGGTTTGTAAATGAAAAGTTGAGTGAAACGAAGGAAATTGTCTATACAAGCACCTTAAAAACGATGCAAGTGATGCTCGAAAAAGGTTTGCTCACCCGTGATGATAGCGCACGCCAACACATATACGCACCCGCTTTGCCGCAAGTGGAAACGCAAAAAAACTTGCTCGATAAATTTGTTGAAAATGCGTTCAAAGGCTCGGCTATGCAAATGGTGATGCAGGCGTTGGGCAATCACGAGGCAAGCGGCGATGAACTGGCTGAAATAAAAGCTTTGATTGAAAAATTGGAAAATAATTCATAAAACTCTATATCATGAATTTCATTCAAAATCTACTCCCCGAAAACCTCACTTTTGCGTTGGGTTGGACGGTTGTTCACGCACTTTGGCAAGGCACCATCTTGGCGGCTTTACTGGCTTTTGTCCTTTATTTTTTAAGACATAAAAAGGCTAAAATACGCTATCAAGTGTCGGTTGCCACCTTGTTTATGATGTTCGGCGTGTCGGTTTTCACCTTCGTTTCAATCATGGAATCTATGAATCGAGGGGGGCAAATGGATGAAAACATAGCTCTAATACTGAGGGGTGTCGCTTTATCGCAATCTGTTGATAATCAATCGTTTATGCAAAGCGTTTTGCAGTTTTTCAGTCAGCATTTATCATTTATTGTCTTGATTTGGCTGGCTGGCATTGTGTTTTTTGCCTTGCGTATGATGGGTGGTTTGATGTATGTAGAGATACTGAAAACCCGTCACGTGACACCCCTCAATATTACGTGGCAATCTAAGATGAATTTGTATAAAAACCGTTTAAACATTGCTCAAAAAGTACAATTATTGGAGTCCGCTTTGGTGTCTATTCCCATGACTATTGGTTGGATTAAACCTTTGATTTTATTACCCATAGGCACGGTCAATGGCATGTCAACGCAGCAAGTGGAGGCTATAATTGCCCACGAATTGGCGCACATTGCAGGGCGTGATTACCTACTGAATATCGTCCAAACGATTATTGAAATTCTGTTTTATTATCATCCTGCGGTATGGTTTATTTCTGCCAATATCAGAATGGAGCGTGAAAACAGGTGCGATGATGTCGCCGTTGCTTTGTGTGGCAATTGCCTAACTTATGCCAAAGCCTTGCTCGCCATTCAAGAAATGCAGCATCAAAACATCCGCACTTATGGTCTTGCCATGACATTTTCAACCAACCGAAAAGGACTATTACTGAATAGAATCAAACGTGTATTAAATCAACCACAAAATCGTAACAACATCATGGAAAAGTTATTTGCAACCGCTTTATTGGTCATTGCCGTGTCGGCTTTTGCTTTTACCAATAAGCAACAAAACCCAACGCCATCCAAAGAGGCCTCTCAGTATTTTAGCCCAAAATCGTCATCTGATACCATTCCAGACGTGAAAAACGTGGATAAAATCACCATTTCTACTTATAAAAACGGAAAAAAAGTGTACCTAAAAAAAGAAAATGGGGTAATTAAAGCATTGGAAATCAATGGAAAACGCATTGAAAAAGACGATTATGCGCAATATAAAGACCTTATTGCTGAAATAAGTGTACCGCCACCACCTCCTCCTGCACCGCCTGCGCCACCACCACCGCCGCCACCTGTACCTACGGAGCATGATTTGCCGATACCACCACCGCCGCCCGTGCCACCTACACCTAATATGAGTGCACCACCTGCGCCGCCGAAACCACCGAAACCGCCCAAAGCACCTAAATATGGTTCATTGGGTCCGAGTGGTGAGTCATCAAAGTTGTTTTTTTATAATCCAGATAGTGGCGTTGTGAATCTTTTGAAAAAATTAAATGGAAACCATTCTGAATTATTCAAATTAATTGAAGAGAAGAATAGGTTGATGGAAGGTTCTGATATACTGAAACTTCTTGAAGATAAAAATAGGTTGATGGAACATTCTGATATTTTTAAATTATTAAAGGATAAAAACAAGCAAATGGGAGATACCATTCGGCGTAGTCTTCTCCGTAATTATATACAGAAGTTTCCTCAATTTACGATCTATCAAATTGAAGATTCAACATTGCTCGCAAGGTCAAATATGAAAAAATATAAGAAAAATCTCAAAAAAGACTCAATTTTACTAAAATTTAATTCAGAATTCACGAAAGAGCATCAAAAAGCAATTGCATTATTAAAACCCAAAATGACGAAAGAGGGGCGTGAAAATGTCAAAAAAGAATGGTCGAAATTTGAGTTTGATGGTTGGAAAGTAGGTGGGCAATATGCAGAAATTAAAGATGAACTTCGCAAAGACGGTTATTTGAAGGATGGAGAAAAATTTGAAATGCTGCTGAATGATAAGGTACTTAAAATCAATGGCGCAAAGCTGCCAGAGCCCGTTCATCAAAAATATTTGGATTTATTAAAAGCACTTCGTGAAAGTCAAAACTCGTATGATATTCACGAAATAGAGATTTTTAAAGGTTAGATTTTTATAAAACATCAAGCATGTTGTAAGCCTCAAAACTTATAACATGCTTTTTTATTTTCTTCCATAAAAAAAGCCCCACGCACAGAGTGCGTGAGACTTCATCAAAAAAACCGATCTAAAACTCAAAACGATATTTTTATTTATGGTTAAATTGTTGTATTGCTAAATTGTTTTTTTTTTGATAACACTTTAATTTTCAACAACTTATCCATAAAATATTTTCTTTATTTATTCAATCACAATCATCTTTTTAGTCGCTGAATGTGTAGGCGTGTCTATGCGATAATACATCACGCCCGAAGCCATTACGTCTGATTTTTGTAATTTCACTTCATTATAACCTTTGCTAAATTTGCTATCAATCACTTTCAAAACACGACCTGATGCATCATACACGGTGATTTTACCTTGTGTTTCAGTAGGCAAATTGAATGTAATTTTGGTTTCGTATTCAAAAGGATTTGGCTCATTTTGATAGAGCGCAAAAGTAGGCCCCTCAGTATTTTGACCTTTGAAACGCAATTCAACACCGATTGGCTGATTGTTTTTATCATAAGCCTCCATAGCGGTTAGGTTTGAGCCGAGGGTCAAAATTTCACTCAATGTCAAATCCTTTTTAGCTTTGATGACTAAGGTAAACGCTTCCACATTCGATGACTCAGTATTGCCGTTCCAACTTGTTGTCAAGGCATTTTTGAACTTTCCGAAGTTGTATTCATTCATGTTGTTCAAATTACCTTTTTCTATTCTAACAATTTCGACCCCCTCAGTATGATTGAGTGTAAATTGGAAAGTAGAGGCATCAAAATCAGTTGATTTGAAAGGAATCGAATACTCTTGACCCGCTTTTAAAGCCTTTTCTTCTATTTCAAAAATCAATTTTTTACTACTTCTTGGTTGTGCTGCGGTACTTGAACCATCCGTTAAAGCTGCATTTACCGTTCCATTTACATCACCTATTTTGATACCTACAAAATCCGCTTGCACTGTTAAAGGCAAATTGTTTACGCTCACCACTTCTGGAAAATCTTCAACAAAAGGATTTGTTGGGTCTTTGAAAATGTATTTTTTATCCACAAATCTCCATGATGTATTATTCGGGAATTTCAAGGTCTTTCTCAAAATCATGTTACGCATGTGTAGCATGTCCGCACCGTTCACATCGTTGTCGTGATTTACGTCGGCAGCAATGATTTTATAAACAGAATTTAAAGGCACAATATCTAAAAGGTGCTTGCTGATGAATGAAATATCGAAAGTCGTAACACCATTCAAAGGGTTGTCATCACGCACCGCTTTCACAACATAGTTTTGACCTTTCGCCAAATTCGGAATACTAAAATTACCCGTTGTAGTTGTCGTCATTGAACCCGCTACCAAATTGCCATTTAAGGCAGAAACAAGGACATTATTCACTGTTTTGTTCAATTCTGTTTGAATATTACCTACAATTGCCGCAGTTGATGTCGGTGTACAAGCGTTCAAATTATCTTGAACATTGACCGTAGCCGTCGCATAATTGGCATTTCCTGCCTCATCACGCGTCCAAATTTGGATAGCAATTGCTTTGTTTTTATCTCCGCACGTCAACATGATAGAAGGTGTGCCTAATACTGAGGGGTATGTATTACTTATGTTATCCGTTGCCCGAACCAACTTAATTTGCGTCATCATGTAGGCATTTGAAGAACAATTGTCTTCAAGACGCATCAAAATATCGCTCACGTTTATGGTTGCCATACCTTGTCCATTGACAGCGGCCAACTCCGCATTTTTATCCAAACCAATCAAGGCAGGTGATTTGCCATCAACGATTTTGAGCTTATGATTGTATCTCGCAATGTTGTTACATTTGTCATAAACAGTCCAATAAACGGTTACTTCACGATTGTAAGCGAGCAAAATGCCTTCTCTCGAAACACCATTAATGATTTCATATATTTTGTTACCTATACCTTGCAAAATGATTGAATCGGCAGGTGTTTTAGCTCCAATTCTGTCAACCACTAACCATTTGTAAAGCAAACCTTCTTCACCCAAGCGTGTAGCCGCACAATAATCTTGCGCTTGAACACTCACTTTTGCGATGCCTTGACAACCAATTTCGTCATTGCGCACAATCGTATCTTTCGGAACGTTCACGAACTGTGGCGGTGTATTATCAACAATTTTAATGATTTGCGTGTAGCATAATATACCGTCCGAAAACGAGCTTGGGTGAACTGGATTTGTTGGATTGTTAGTTGTTCCAACCAAACCATCAGCATCACGGAAACGGCGTTCTTTAGGATTAGTGCAAATTGGGCGATAAAGGTTTTGCCATGCCGCCAAATTTTCAGTTGCCCAATTTGAATTGCCGTGAACATCACCGCAAACTGGCAGACCGTAACAATTTCCACTTTGGTCAACCACATTATTATTGGGGTTGTATTTACACCAATCAATGACCGTTATTTTTCTTAAAATCTTGTAGCAAGCGTCAGGTTGTGCCGTCAAAGTATCGTCTTTTACTTCTACTGCTAAGACTCCACAACCATTGTTTATGATGTGACCATCAACTGTATTTGGGTTCGTCAACATCTTGTTTTTCATTTGAAGCGGCGTTAAAACCTCCGCAAAACAAGATGCTACGATGTCATCAGGGAAGTCAACCGTGAAGTCACTTTTGCCAATGATTGTAATAATTTGCGTACATGAATCTTTCTTTCCGCCAAAATCTTGAACTACCCATTTACGTACAACTGAACCTAATCCACAGTTGTCCATAGTTGCTTTTTGGGTATAAACAGTATCCTTTATTCCACAATTATCATAAAAAGAAGGCGCACCATAGGTATCAAGATTGGTCAAATTCAAGTCCGAACAAACCACCGTCAAAGGCGCAGGCGCAATACAAGTTGGTTTGATTTTATCTTCAATCGTCACGTTCACCATGCAATCGTTATAGTTACCCAATTGATCCCAAACCCGCATCTGAACCATCACCGTTTTGCCCGCATCGCAGCAATAAAAATCTACATAAGGACGGAATTGCGTATCCGAAGGGTCTTGACAGTTTGTCATGCGACGCACCAAAATCTGGTCAATACCACAGTTGTCAGAGCTGCCGTTATTCAATGCCGTTACAGGCACACGAACCGTTCCATCAGTCGTCAAAGTCGCTTTGGTTTCACTGATACAAACCGCTTGTGGCTTGATATTATCTTTTACTTTTACAATAAATGTCTTTTTTGCGTAAGCATATCCACACTCATCTTTAACCGTAATGTCAAATGTGTAATCCAACATCTCAGGGAAAGTGCCTTCAAAAATGGCGATGCTCTGTTGTGTCGCAGCATTGTATTGAGGATAACCTGCGAGCATTTTCACCCGAGAATCAGAACAAGAATAAGTAACTGGCTTCATTGTGCAGCTCCAATCATCCGCCTTCAAAGTGATGCGGACACGACCGCCGCATGAATTGCCCAGACCCAAAGGATAAATTTCTGTCACTTGACCTTGCGACGAACCGCCGCCTTGAATGTAGTAACCATCGAAATTTACGGTCGTATCTTTTGCAACTATTTCATTGTTATAAGTATAAAACTGCGCATAATTCGCTGAGACTGTGGGCGGCGTTTTGTCCACAACCATAATCAATTGAGAGCATGTTTTTTGACGCTCGTCTTGAACTGTTGCAGGATTATCCATAGCACACCAATCATATATCGTCCAAGTACGAGCTATTTTGTAGCTGCCAGAACAAATACGGAAAGTATCATCTTTGTATCTTGTATCAATTTTGCACGACGACGCATTGACAGGGAAACGGTCGTAAGTTGTCGTAAAATCACCGTCAATATCCAATAAAGGGTAGCCTGTTATAGCGGGAGTCAATGGCCCCGTCACATCTCTACATTCAAAAGTAATATCGTTCGGACAAATAACATTTTCAATTTTAGCCTTGCGAATAGAAATGACTTGCTCGCATTTTGCAAAGTTGCCCCATTTATCTGAGCCTGTAAATGTTCGTACTATCACTTTTACTACATCGCCCGTAGTCGGGAACGCATGACCCGCAGGCACGCCCGCAGGGAACGCCGTGTAAGGAGTCATACAATTTGTCTCATACGTTTGATCTACATAAGAATAAGTAGTCGGTGCGCTGCAATCTGTTACCAACGGGGTTCCGGAATCTTGCGGTAGCGGCGTTGCGGCATCGGGTACTTGGGCGCAGCCAAGCGTAATGTCAGCGGGACATTGAATCGTGGGTGGCGTTTTGTCTTCAAATTTGACATTGCCCCAACAAGCGTTGTTCGTACAAGGCTCAATGACTTTATAAACAAACGTTTTTCCGATGAAATCATAAGTACCGCCGTTTTTAGCGATGCCGTCAACTTCGACGCTGCCGATACCTTCTTCCAAAACTGTTGCACCCGCTAAAATCTGAACCTTCATTTCTTCTTGTCCGATGATGTTGCCAACCAACATTGGAGCGGTCAAAGTCATTTTACAATTAGAACCAAAAGAAGCATTCAAGTTACCCACACACGCTAAGGCAGTGGCTTTTATAGAAATATTAAATTCTGCTAATTTTGAACAACCACGGCTACTCGTTTCTTTCACAGTCAATTTATAAGGGCCAGAATTTGAACCACCATTCCAATTTATGCTTACACTATTTTGATTTTGCGTTAATACACCACCGCTGCTCAATGTCCAAACCCAAGTAGAACCCGCTACGAAAGGCGTTGAATATGTCGCAGTCTCATTTGGGCAAACTAATTTTTTACCTGTAACAATGGGTTCAGGTTGTGGATACACCGTAAATACTGAGGGGGTACGGTCACTCACACACACGCCACATTCGCATTGTGCGAAGTACGTAGTTGCACCCACGATAGCCGTGTTGACACCATTTGAAGGGGCTGTAATTGGGTTAAAGGTTGCACCTTCTCCTACTTTTACACCACCTACTGCCGCTGTCCACCAAGTAATTTTAGGTGTTAAATTGCGTGGACAAAGTTCACAAGTGGCAGTCAAACCACCGTTTTTAGGTGTCAAATTGTATTGACAAATTTCATCAGCTGTGGTTACAGGCGGAGCAATTTTCTTACCCGCTTTCACCTCTACTTTTTGTGTACCATTACCACATACACCCACACCATTGTTCAATAAGCGAACTACAACATCGTAAAATTTAGGTGTCAAATTAGAGAATATATTGGTAGAAACGAAGGTTGTACCACCGTCAATTGAGTATTCCAATTGTCCACGGTCAACAGTTGCGTTGATTGTAATTTTGCCATCATTTGCACCATTACAAGCCTCATCCAAAGGAATAATAGAAGTTATAGTTAATTTTGGTCCAACTAAACCGAAATCTTGTGAGAAATCAGTCGTACCATAATCACCTGTTTTTACGATGATGTGTGGTTTACCCGCCAAACACTGAGGGGTCGCCGTGCCAAAACTCAAAGCCACATCCGAATCGTTTTCATCAGCCAACAAACCTTGACCAATATCTTTTGGGCTGATGGTGAATTGAACACCATTGACCGTAAAAATATTGGAAACCATGTCGCCAGCGTTGCCAAAACGGATAAAATAAGTTGTAAAAGGTTGTAAATTGTCAAAAGCGTAGTTGCCGTCCGAATCTGTTGTTTTTGAATCCAGTACGTTACAATTATTATCTAAAAGAAAAACTTTTACATTAGGTAAGCCTTTTTCATCGGCATCTTGAATGCCATCACCATCGCAATCAATCCAGACGTGATTACCAATTTTCACGGGCGCAGGTTGGCAAGCCAAACCCGCATCACCCAAACCATTGCCTTTGCCAAAAAACCCAGTATTGAGAAAGGTTTGTCCGTGATTGTATATTTCAAAACTACGGTAACGCTGTCCGTCGGTGTTGTTAAACCATGTGATACCAGCCGCTTGGGCTTCATTCAAAGGAGAATACAAAGTAGAAATGACAGTTCCATCACCAGGTTTGAAGGCCAAACCACCCGTAGTGACTTCCATGTGGTCACGGAAAGCGGGCGTTGATAAATCCGTAATTTTATGACGGTGATAATCTGACCAATAATATTCATTGCCACCTGGCCCTTGACCATTATTGCCGCCAGCAGTCGTACATACTGAGGGGCCTTCCAATTGTAGCACGCCAGCTTTGTTACAGACTCTCACAATATCGCCTCCAGAAATAGTAATGGCTTTTATGAAAGGAAAAGGACAAGGAAAATCACACTTTGGAATAAAATTTTGATAGCCGCCTTGATGACCCATTCTATCCAAAAAACCAACCACTATTGAACCATCAATATCAAATTCTAAATCGCTCAAAATAGGTTGTGGATAAACGAAGAACAAATCGTTACGCAACATTTTAGTGTAATCATCTTCCCACGGCAACCAACGATTGATGTAAGACACCGCACTCGTGGCAAAACCACGTTGATAATTTAAACTAAAATTATAAATCAAATTAAAATTAGCTCCGTCAAACTCATATATATACGCACCCAAATCTGCCGTGTCTTTGCTAATAGAAGCATCACAAACACCACCAACATAGGTTTTACCATGCTGAACTTTTACTGCCCACGGACGGAAAACGCCCGTTTGACTGCAAGGTGTAGGCACGGCGTATTGACCCAAAATGTTAAAAGTAGTAGGTAAAGTGCCGTTGGCATTGAAAGTCGTTAAATCTATTTTTACCAATTTTTTTGTCTCCAAATTCATCACCCAAAGCGTATTGCCATCATCCGAAACAGCCACTCCACCTAAGCCCGTTTTACCGATCAAACTATACGCCTCAACATCATTTGAACCTTCGTTGGGGTTGCCAGGAAGAGCCGTTGTACGAGGATTAGCACCAGCCGAAATTGACAAATTGCCAAGAATTGGTAACGTAGAAGGAGTGTTTGGGTTAGAATAATCCAAAAAATAAATACCACCCATACCCGCAGGGCCAACGCCTACATGACGTTTCAAAACCGAAGTCGTAATAATTGCCTTACGTTTTTTGTGATAAGCAACACCCCAAACCGAACCAATATCACCCGCTTTCGCCAACATTTTTTCACTTGAAGTAGGCGCAGCATTGGGCGTAGAAAAAGGAACGGCAACCAGCGCAATCGAATCCTTTGCAGAACCAAGAGCATTTGTCGGGTCGCCGTTCACATAGCATGGGACTATAATCGAAGGATTTTCCTGACAGAAATCTGCCGGGATAGAAATTCCAAAATTGAGAGAGCAATTTGGCGCATTAGAAAACTGAACCGCACCATTTGTTAATTTGTAAGCACTCAAACCACTTGGCAAACTCGCTTCAACACGATAAGATAAACCACTTACTGCATCTGATAAATTATAATTACCATTCGCATCTGAAGTAACACTAAAGGTAGAACCATTTGAGCCTGTAAAATAGAGGGTAACGCCGCCGACACCGATTGTGGCGGTTTCATCGTTCAAACCATTGTAGTTATAGTCCGCAAACACTTTGCCTTTGATACCACTGCAAGGTGTCTGCGCCGCCAAATACTGAGGGGCCATTCCCAAAATCAGTAAAAGCAAAAAGACTAATCGGTGACTAAAACGTTGTAAAATCGGTGTCATAGCGTGTTACTTTTTGTTTTGATTAACTCATTCAGGTCGCCTGTTTATGACCGTTTAATTTTAAAACAATAATTCATGGTTATTAAATTGATAATTTATAAATCACTGATAATCAATATTTTATAAACTATAAACTTAAAGAACACACAGATTTAATTGTGACTTGTGTGATACCCGTGACTTTAACTTGCAGCGCAAATCAAACCCATTGATAGGTTAAAACGAGTCGAAAAAGACAGGCTGAATGAATACGAAGCGTGGGGAGAATCGCTTAAAATCGGTAATGCCTGATTGGTTCGGGACTTTGTATCGGAAAGCAAATTAGCGTTTGTTCATAACGTTTATTTTCCGATGAATTTTAATTAATTTTGTTTGTAAATCAGAATAAATAGAATTTAGAAAGAATAAATAGAATACTTTATTTCTAACTCAATGCTATAATTGTGGTGTTCCAAAAACCTTTGTTTTTCTTGTAGTTTGTTACAATCAGTATAAATTGAGTTTTAATAAGAATTCTTTTTTATTCTTTTTAAATCCTATTCATTCTGATTTTTGTTACAATCAGTATAAATTTGTTTTAATAAGAATTCTATTTATTCTTTTTAAATCCTATTCATTCTGATTTTATTTACTTGTTATTGCATGTTATTTTCATAATTACAATACAAATATAGGTACAATTAAATTGTGTTGCCACCCCTTCGTTTTTCTACATTTTTTTGTTTTCATAACAGAATTAGGGTAAAAAAGAAGACATATTTTTTTTACTAAACTTTAATACTATCGTTTTTCAATGTTTTATATTCAACAAAAAATCATCATTTTTAATTAAATTAAAATAAATAATATTTATGAAAAAGACATTTTTATGCATAATTACCCTTTGTATGGTAGTCCTGTCAAGCTGTAATCAAGTGCCGACAGCCACAACAAGCACCACAACAACGGGCGAAGGTAAAGCTCTATTGGTGTCAAACATTGACAATAATTTTAATGCCTATTGGTACGCAGGCAAAGCAGAAATCAATAGCTACGATTATTTCATCGATCGCTACGACCAACCTCGTAAAGGTTATGCTGTCTTGGTCTTCGTCACCGAAGATTTTTCAAAATCCAAGCACGTCAAGTTGGACGACCCCGCCAAAGCAGGCGACGACCGTGTACCCGTTTTGAAAATAAACGCCCTCCAACGTTTCAATACAGGCATATATGACTACTCCATGATGAGCAGCATTTTCACACCCGTTGACCTCAATAAAAATCCTCGCTCACTCAAAATGACGACCACCGTACAAGATTGGTGCGGTCATATTTTTACTCAAATTGATGAAAAAAAGGATAAATATCACGTCTCACAATATTCTTATTTTGAAATGGAAGGCGATAAAACGTATGATACTGAGGGGGTCATGCTTGAAGACGAAATCCTCACCCGCTTACGCATCAACCCCACAAACGTACCTACGGGAGATGTAAAATTAATTCCCAATCTCACTTACACACGACTTCGTCACAAAGGCATTGAGCCACTTGCAGCAAAAATCGAGATAAAAGACATTACCAATAAGCAACGTTCCGTAATCGTCAAATACACGGCAGGTCGTCGTTTGGAAATAGATTACGAAGCCGCTTTCCCTTACAAAATCATGCGGATAGGTGAGTATGACGGAGATAAAAAATTGAGCGAAGCCATTTTAAAGAAAAGCATTATGAGCGATTATTGGACAAAAAACGGCAACCAAGATGCAGGCTTGCGGACGGATTTGGGGATTTAAAACAAAGGTGATAATTGGTTTAATGGACTAATAAAAATACTGAGGGGGTGCACGCAACACGTGACCCCCTCAGTATTTTTGGATTTCAGATAAAATTAGGCAGGTTTCTCTTCTTCACCTTTGCCTGTCAAATCGTCAATCTTATCGGTAACTGCGTCCTTCATTTCAGCAAATTTTTCTTTTGCTTGATCCATCAAATCAGAAGGATTACCCATAGCCGCTTGTGCATCTTCAATCTTGTGAGACACCGCATCTTTTGCTTCTGCAAATTTTTCAGAAACGTTTGATGTAATGTTATCAAGATTTAAGTCGCCAATTTTCTCCGAAACAGCAGCTTGCGCATCTTCGATTTTGTCAGCAACGGCATCTTTCAATTCCGTAAATTTTTCAGAGACACTTGATGTAATGTCGCCTAAATGCAAATCGCCTACTTTTTCAGAAACAGCCGCTTGTGCGTCTTCAATTTTGTCGGCAACAGCATCTTTCATTTCTGAAAATTTTTCAGAAACGCTTGATGTAATGTTATCAAGATTCAAATCGCCTACTTTGTCAGAAACAGCGTCTTTTGCTTGCTCAAATGCTTCAGCAGCTTTGGCTGCGCCACCGCCGAATAACTTTTTTAAAAATTCAAAAGCCATAATTATCTAATTTTTATACCCCTCAGTATTTTGCTCATTCGAGGCAAATATTCAAGAGGCGTTGGTTTGAGAAATTGAATGAGAAAAAATGAATACAAATCTTATAAAAAAAATTGAAATCCGCTTTATGTCTTATGTTTTTTTTTAATTAAAAAATAAAAAAGCATCAAAAAACGAACAAAAAACAGAAAACCGTTGATAATCAATGAATTATCAACGGTTTTAAGGGAATTTTCGTAGCGTGGGGGGGGCTCGAACCCCCGACCTCAGGATTATGAATCCTGCGCTCTAACCGGCTGAGCTACCGCGCCGTTATGACGAAAAGCGTTTGAAAACCTTAAAAATAGATTTAAAAAACACTTCAATTTTAAAAAAAAGACCCAACCGAAAATTCGGATTGGGTCTTGAACTGATTAAGCGGACTGGACGGGACTCGAACCCGCGACCCCATGCGTGACAGGCATGTATTCTAACCAACTGAACTACCAATCCATTATTTTAGAAGACACCATACCTGCCCGATATTTCACGAGCAATACAGTTTGGACGACCGCTTTTTCAATTTTATTA
>JAYTMW010000593.1:0-1836 GCA_043728105.1 Saprospiraceae bacterium
TCGGCACGGCTTGTGAACATGCGATAAGGTTCTTCCGTACCTTTTGTAATCAAGTCATCAATCAAAACACCGATGTAGGCTTCCGACCTTTTCAAGATAAAGGGAGCTTGCTCATTGATTGATAAATGCGCATTCAAGCCCGCCATCATGCCTTGACAAGCTGCCTCTTCATAACCCGTTGTACCATTGATCTGCCCTGCGAAATAGAGATTTTTGACCAATTTTGTCTCCAAAGTCAAATCTAATTGAGTCGGTGGGAAATAATCATACTCAATAGCATAGCCTGGGCGGAACATTTTGGCATTCTCAAATCCAGGAATTGACTGCATCGCCTTATACTGAACATCTTCGGGCAGCGACGATGAAAAACCATTGATATAAATTTCGCACGTATCCCAACCTTCGGGTTCTACGAATAATTGATGTCTTTCCTTATCCGCAAAACGGTTGATTTTATCTTCAATGGAAGGGCAATAACGTGGCCCTAAACCTTGAATGCGACCCGTGAACATGGGTGATTTTTCAAAGCCTGTTTTCAATATTTCATGCACCTTATCATTCGTGTAAGTGATATGACAAGGGCGTTGATTTTTCAATTGTGGCGTATCCGTAAAGCTGAATTTTGACGGATTTTCATCGCCTTCTTGCACTTCCATTCGGTCATAATTCAAGGAGCGACCGTCCACCCGTGGGGGCGTTCCCGTCTTCATGCGACCCGCTTCAAAACCCAATTCTACCAATTGTTCCGTTATGCCTTTTGCCGCCGTTTCGCCCATGCGTCCGCCGCCAAATTGTTTTTCGCCAATGTGAATCAAACCATTTAAGAACGTGCCATTGGTCAAAACCACCGCTTTTGACTCAATTTCTATACCCAACGGCGTGCGAATACCCATCACTCGACCGTCTTTCACAATCAAACCACTCACCATCTCTTGCCAAAAATCAATGTTCGGATTTTGCTCCATCATAATACGCCATTTGTAGGCAAAACGCATTCTATCGCTTTGCGCACGAGGCGACCACATAGCGGGCCCTTTCGAGCGATTAAGCATCCGAAACTGAATCATCGTATGGTCGGTCACGATGCCCGAATAGCCACCCAACGCATCTATCTCACGCACAATTTGCCCCTTCGCCACGCCGCCCATTGCGGGGTTGCAGGACATTTGCGCAATCGTCTGCATGTTCATCGTAGCCAACAGCACTTTTGAACCCATGTTGGCGGCAGCCACGGCAGCTTCACAACCTGCGTGACCTGCACCTACTACTATTACATCGTATTTTGGAAACATTTTTATTAAAAATTAGAGTGCAAAATTACAATAAAAAAGGTGAAAAACAAAACGGGCGCATACCCCTCAGTATTGCGCCCGTTTTGTTGAGTAAAACGAAGGAAAAGTATTAATTCGGTTGTAATTGCTTAAACAATTGCTTATAAAACTCTAAAATTGATGTCAACGCCGATATAATAGTGTCAATATCTTTTAAAACATATTTATCTTCATATTCGACAAAAAGACTACCCTCCAATTTTCCAAATTCCCAAATATCTCCATTTGTTACAATACCAAAAATAGGTAAATTATCATCAGCATTAATTTTTTGAATAGCATACATTTCCAATGCACATTGCGCCCAACCACCTGTGAAATCATCTTTTTTAGCTTCAACCACAGCTACATAAGGTGTTTCAAAAATGATTTTACCCAATTCTGAACGTTTTGAAAACATATAATCGGGAATCCCTGTCAACTCATCATCATATTGAATAGGTTGACGTACCCAAAAAGCCAATACATCTGTATATGGTTTCCAAGCTGCCCTCAAAACAGGATT
>JAYTMW010000594.1:0-2600 GCA_043728105.1 Saprospiraceae bacterium
CATAGGACACATAGATTTATGTAACTCATTGATAATCAAGACTTTAACTTAAACTATGTGTCCTATGTGCCTATGTGTTTAATTTTGTCTAAGCACTTATCTACATTTTCTTGATAGAATCTTTCGCCAAATCGCTTTTCCAAACCGTGCGACATACGCCATTTTCACATTCCATTTGCTTCTCAAGTTCACCTTTATCGTCATAAACTTTGAGCGCACCTTCTTCTTTTTCGTTTTGATAAGTGCCTTCGTAGCGCAATTTTCCGTTTTCATGGTATTCCACAAAAGGCCCATTTTCGACATTGTTTCTAAAAAAAACAATCTCCTTGATGCTGCCTGTTTTGAAGAAAAACTTCCATTTTCCATTCATAGCCCCATTTTCATACTGCCCTTCAGATTTCATATTGCCATTTTCGTGGTACGATTTATAAGCACCTGAAAAACTGCCATTGTCATCAAAATTACGGGTTTCTTGGATCTGGCCATTTTGATAATAGAAAATTTGCGAGCCTTTCAAAACGCCATTTTTATAGTTGGACTCTTCCGATTTGCTGCCACCCGTAAAGAAAGACTCATGCAACCCTTCTTTGAGTTTGGTTTTTTTATCCACCGTGTAGCGTTCAGTCAAACGTCCAGCTTCATCTTTGTTTTCTACGACCTCAACATTGCTGCAACTTTCAAAAAAAATAATACATACAATGACCCACAGGATTCTTTTCATTTTTTTGCTTTGATAAAGTTTCTTTTGTTAATGTAATAATCATATATTGAACGATGTTTTGACGGGAAAATTTTAACCTGTATCATTTTTAACTCTATTTGGTATTTTATTTAGACACAGTAAAAAAAGGACTAAATGGGTTGAACTAATTATTAAAGTTGAAAAATCGAAGATTTTTCAACTTCAAAAATTAATTCAACCCGAAAAAAACTTTCAATGCACACTGTTTTATGCGAAGCATAAAACAGTGTGTGTAAAGTGTAAAGTAGGATTAAGTATCCTTTCATATTATACGATGAAAAAATAGAGAGGTTATGTTAAAGTTTGTATGCGCAAGTATTTTTTTTTAGTTTAAATAAAAAAAGTGGATGACACCTTTCAGCATCATCCACATTATTTTTTTGTAAACCATTCAAAATCAATTAGTTACAACAACCACTTCCAGAGCATTTTGAGGTAATACGGTATTTTACACCGCTGCCCATAGCCGCTTTATACGTTTCGGAGTTAGCACCGTCAATATCTTTCCACGCAGAACCGTCGCTCGATTTTTGCCATTGAAAAGTGCAATCACCCGCACCGCCCACGATAGCTGCTTTGAACGTAATATCCTTGTCCGTACACATCATGCCTTCAACCACGCTCACGCTCAAGCGAGGTAATTCTGCCACTTTCACCATGGCACTTTTAGAAATAGCTGTTTTTTTATTATCATTTTTTGCAGAAACGACAACCCGATACCACAATTGGCTCGTCGTTTTTGAAGTAGGGTAAAATGTTGCTTCTGTTGCAGCTGTTACATTTTTCCAAAATTTATTATCCTCAGACGATTGCCATTGAAAAGTAACTTCCTCGGAGGATGTTACGACCATGAGTTTGTCCATGCCACCCACGCATTGCGTGATGTCACTTGGCTGTTTTACGATTACCGTAGGGTCGTCATTGTTAGCCAAAAGAGAAGAAGATGTTATCAAAATGGATAAAAAAAGTGTTACAATGTGTTTCATTTTATAACTAATTTAGGTAATTTTTTAAATGCTCTTAAATACTCATAGTGTTAGTCAAAAACAATTCCAAAGATATTTGTTTTTGAGAGGCCCCTCAGTATTTCGTCGTATTTTTTGTTTTTACAAGCATAAGATATTGAATGTGAGTTGATTATAGTTAAATTATTTTATTTATAAAAAGTTTAAATAAGAACAACTCTTTCTACTCTTTCATTCTTTTACCTTTGTGTTTTATACTTCATTTTTTTATTTTAATTGAGAAATATGCTTTTAGGAATTGGTACACGGATTAAATTTTTATCCACACCTGACAGTGGTGTTATTGTGGATAAGTTGGGTGACGGCATGGTGATGGTGCAACTTGATGGTATCAATATGGAGATTCCTGCCTTCGAAGAAGACCTTATTCGTGAAGAAGATTGGTCGGAATCCAACTTCAAACAAGCCGTTCCGCAACATAAAAAAGGAGCAATTGCACCGCCTGTTGAAGAAGAAATCATCCATGCAACTTTTACCAATAAAGGCATCAGCATAGCTCTTTTGCCCTTCAAAAAAGTGAATGACGAGATTGACCGTTTCGATATTTTGCTCTTGAACGACACGCTTCAAGAGGTTTTATTTGAGTGCGATTTTGTTGTTTTTAACGACATTGAATGGTCAAAAAATGGCAAAATGAACATCGTGAGTTTTGAAAAAATAGGCGAAATGTTTTTTGACGACATAAACGATTCGCCTGAGTTTGATGTCACCATTTCACCCGTTTATACTGAGGGGGTTGGTGAAAAATTGTCTAAAACGTTGAAAATCAAGGCGAAACAGTTTATAAAAAGTTATCATTTTTCAAAATTCTTAGAAAGAGATGTGTATGAATT
>JAYTMW010000595.1:0-7486 GCA_043728105.1 Saprospiraceae bacterium
CCGTGGACAATGTATCAAGCGTATGGCGACCGTCGGCTTTTGGAAAATCAGTATCCAAGTATGAAAACTTACGTGGATCATATCACCAAAAAAGCGGGCGATTCCTACCAGTGGAAAGGTGGTAGTATTTTTGGCGACTGGCTTTTTTATAAGGCTGCACCGCACCAACAAGAAGGTGACGGACACACACCAAACGACTTTATTGCGACCGCTTTTTATGCCCATTCGGCTCAATTGGTGGCGCAATCGGCGGCGGTTTTGGGTAAAAAAGAAGACGCTATTTTCTACAATAATCTTTTTGAAAAAATAAAAACCGCTTTCCAAAATGAATATTTGACCAAAAGCGGGCGACTTGCACCCGAATCGCAAACGGCTTATGTATTGGCATTAAATTTTAATTTAATACCTAAGGAGTTGATAATCAAGGCCTCAGCACATTTAGCCGAAGATGTTAAAGAGCATTGGTTTCATTTGACCACGGGTTTTCTTGGCACACCTTACTTATGTCAAGTGCTAAGTGATAATGGCTACACCGAAACAGGTTATAAATTATTACTGCAAGACAATTACCCTTCGTGGCTCTATCCTGTCAAGATGGGTGCAACGACAATTTGGGAGCGTTGGGACGGCATCAAGCCCGATTCAACCTTTCAAGATGAAGGTATGAATTCTTTTAACCACTACGCTTATGGAGCGATTGGTGATTGGATGTACCGTGTGGTGGCGGGCATCGAGTTGGGTAAACCCGCCTACAAACACATCCTCATTCAGCCGCATCCACACGATAGTTTGAAGACTTTGACGTTTGCCAAAGCCACGCTCAATAGCCCGCACGGCTTGATTGAATCGGGTTGGG
Organism: Saprospiraceae bacterium; assembly: GCA_043728105.1. Lineage (GTDB taxonomy): Bacteria > Bacteroidota > Bacteroidia > Chitinophagales > Saprospiraceae > JAAFJT01. The sequence goes on from JAYTMW010000595.1 coordinate 857, forward strand.
AAAAGACCACAAAGGGCATGAAAATAACGGTAAAAGTTCCCGCCAATGCCACCGCAACGGTCGTGTTACCCACAACGGATGTGGATAACTTGACGGAAGGTGGGCAAAAATGGTCGGGGAAGCCCCCCCTCAGTATGGACGGTAAATTGATGATAGAAGTGGGTTCGGGGGATTATGTTTTTGAGTATGGGGTGAGGCGGTGATGTTGGAAAAGATACCCCCTCAGTATTTTACAAAAAAACCACGCCTTTTTTCAAAGGACGTGGTTTTTTTTATTGAAAATACAGTGGAGTAATTAATTTTTTAATAGGTGTTTATTAACAGTTGTACAAAACCAACATAATAGACATCGGGCTAAAAGCCCTCGCCAGCGCACTTGCTTAGCTTCGGAAATAGTAGTTCAAGCAGTAACAAGTTTATATCTTATTCTTGACTTTCTCAACATAAGCACTATAAATCTTAAAATGCCGCTTAAATTGTTTCCGAATCGCAGATTCATTCATAGTTTCTGACGCACGATAAACATACGCAAGTGTATTGCCTCGATATTCTTTGTAAATGTCTTTGCCGTTTGGTTTGGGTATTCTATGCGGTTTATGGCGTTGTTCCGTTTTGTCAAATTTATAAACTGTTTTTGTGGTTGTCCATTTTCTTGACCTCGCACCTAAATGCGTATAAATCCGTTTTAGTTTTCTTTCAAAAAGTATAAAATCATCTTCCTCTCGACCTTGTTTTAGCATACTTTTTTTAGCAAAATTCACTTTGCTTTTAATCGCTTTTTTCATTCGGCGATAAAATTTAGCCACATTTGCTGATTTTATGAGCGTTTTATGTCCATAAAATTCAAAACCAAGATAGACTAAGGGCATATTGGGTTTTAAAATGGTTTTGCCTTCCATTGTCGTTACTTCTCTTTCAACACTCAATTTGCCGTTTTGATAACTGAAAAAACATATTTCTGTCTTATCCGCAGAGATTGTTAATTGAGATTTTTGTATTTCAGTCAGAACAAAATTCTTAATACCCAAATAATCTTTTGTGTCACAAACAATGATAATATCATCGGAATATCGCCGATAAAATGCGCCATACCGTTTTACAATGTCTTGAAGAATCGCTTTATCAAACGCTAACATATACAAATTGGCTAATGATGCACTGATAGGTAAACCATGCGGAATTCCTTTTCCCTTTTTATTGACATGAAGCGGAATGTCGCCGTTTTTAATCGCTTCGCGCATTTCTTTGGGCGATTCAAAAAAAGCATGGATATTTTGTGTTCTAAGATGCGCCAATTTTTGTTCATCAAAACCCGCTTTTCGTTGGTGTTTTTTGACTTCTCTTACCCGCAAATCGTCTATATCAATGTGTGAATAACGTGTGGCAGCTTTAAAAACATTGAAATGGTCGGCTTCTAAGGCAGTTTGACCAAATAGTTTTGCCCATGCCTTTTTGAGTTCTTTATGGTCAAGGCTTGGGAAAAAACTTTCAATATCAAAAGCCATTGCCACACATTCGCCGCGTTCCTTTATGTGTTCAAATACTTCGGCAGCAAAATGAATATTGCTTTTACAGGATAGGCTATCTTGCTCAATTGGCATTTTTCGGTAGGCAGTCACGCAATCGCTTAACCCCTCAGTATTTCTCAATTCCGCTTCATAAACAGGTGCTAAAACCTCTTTGGCATAATAGGAAAAAATAAGGGAATCAATATGTGTGGCGTACTCAATTGGGCGGTTTTTAACGTTACTTTCTTGTTTTTTGTCATTAAAATGGTCTCTAATCGGTTGTCCTTCGGGCGAATAACCCATTTTTTTATAACGGCGTGTCTTGACCGTTTTTTTCAATAAAGGAAAGAAAGCATGTCGAGAAACCCATGCCTTGTTCGTGACTTTGCGTTCAATTTCAGCAAATTGTTGGTTGCTTATTTTATTGGTTAGATGCACATAACCACTGCATTTGAACCAAGCGGGGGTGCTTTTTGGTGGCATTTTTTAATTTTAAAAAAAATAGGCAGTTTTTCGTTGCGAATGTCAAAAAATGAAACTTAACACAGTTTACACTGTCAAGGTGTCTTCCGAGTTCTCGGATTTCGCTTTATCTTCATTAATCAATTATTATGTTTAACTTTATGACTGGTATGATACCTATCCATTATATCAATATTCAACTTCTTGCAAGGGCAAGGTTATTGGAATATCAATAGTGGAAATTATTCAGAAAATTATTTACAAATTAACAACTATACAATTCCTAACCACCATATATCGGGTTAGTAGTTTGAGATACCTATACCAAATGCTTCATTTAAAACGACTTGAAAAACTGCCTTTATATTGTGCAAAAATACTACATTTACGTCTTAAAAAATAAAAAGGATATGAATAAAATAATAAAAGAAACTGATATTCACATTGGTGATATTGTACAATTGAAATCCGCAGAAGTTGCAAGGGTTTATAATGCAGAAATTCCTTACATGGTCGTTTTGGAAGTTGTCAAAGAAAAAATTGAAGGAAGCACACGTTTTAAATATCACTGTGTTTGGTTTATTCGGCGAAAAGTTTGGGAATTTAAATATGCTTGGCTTACGTCCGTTACATTAGACCGAGTACCTAAAAAAAATGAAGAAATTACTTCTCCAAAATTTGAGATTGGAAGTATAGTACTTCTTTCAAGTATTGATAACGAGGAAGATGCTGATACAAAAATTCAAACAGAGTTTTGTCCGCCTACTTTGATAATCACAGGTTTTGAAAACGCCAAGAATCAAGCTCCTATATTTGATTCTAATTCTAATGTGATTCGAGAAGTTTCTAATTTGTCCGCTAAATGCTTATATTTCAATCCCATTTCAAATAAATATTCGGAGATTATATTGCCGTTAGATGTTCTTGTATCTTTTCAATAATATAAAATTATCGCAAAAACTTATCTATTCAGCAAAAAATCAGATAACATTTTCAACAAACTCCTTTTTTTAGATTGTTTCGGCATCAAAACATTCTGCATGTGTATCATAATCAAAGAATGATTATCTCTCGACAACTCATTACATTGCTTTTTGATTCTGTCTAATTTTTCAGAATCAGATAGCGTTTTGTCTCCTACTAATGAAAGAAGTTCATCTTCTGTAAAGGCTTCTAAAACGCCATCAGACATAAGCAAAAAATAATCACTGTTTTTTATGTTTGATAAATGTTTGATGTCGGGTTTTACTTTTTCAACATCACTTTGAAGCACTCTGGTAATGATGTTTTTCTTTGTGTGAGTTGCCATTTCAAACTTCTCTATTGCACCTATTTTATACAATTCATATACAAAAGAATGGTCTTCGGTATGCCAAAAATTAGATTCTTGTATATGATAAACACGACTATCTCCAATGTGCGCTATTGTAACGCCTTGATTATGAACATAAAGCAATGCAAGCGTTGTTCCCATTTTATTCAAATTAGGTTTCTCTATAACAATTGCGTTTAATTGAGCTTCAACTTGCTCTATTGCATTATTGATATGTTGTTCGATTAATGAAATGTCACTGTCAAGTTTGACATTTTGAGAAAAATATTGACTGATGATTTCACATGTCAAGTGGCTTGCTGTTTCACCCCCCTCAGTACCACCCATGCCATCACAGACCAAAAACAAACGTGCGCTTGTATTTACTTCCCCTTGTTTTGGGTAAATCGAATCTTCATTATTTGTTCGTTTACCTATTTCTGAAAAAGAAAGCTGTGATTCAATTCTACTTATTGATAGGATATTCTGTACCATTTTTATCAATTAATAATTGGTGTCCGTTTTTACTTACTTTCGCAAATCCTTCTTTGAAAAGGTATTGTTTGGGGTCATCAGTTGAGTCATATATTACTGGAATAACCAAATTGTTCTTTTTATCAATATACCCAAATTTTCCTTTTTTTTCAATAATGGCCAATCCTTCAGAAAAGTCATCAGCGTATTCATATACAAAAGGTATAACTGTTTTCCCTGTTCTATCGACAAATCCATACTTTCCATTTCTTTTGGTTGAAGCTAAATCTTCATGAAAATTGATATTTAACCATTCATCCCTTTTTAATTCAAAAACAAAATTATTGTTTTTATCAATCATAAAACACCTATCATTAAATATAACAGATGCTAACCCTTCGGAAAAACCCGAAGTATATTCATACATAAATGGAATTATTTGTTTTCCACTCTTATCGATATACCCCAATTTATTAGTAACTGATACGTCTGCTAAACCATCTGAAAAATCACCTACTGTTTTATAAATGCAAGGTATGACTTCTTTTCCTGTTGTATCCACAAATCCCCACTTTGTGTTTCTATAAACACCTGCAAATCCCTCATGGAAATATAGAACATTATCATAAATTGCAGGAACAATTTCTGTCCCATTTATATCAATAAAACCCCATTTGTTATTTTTTACAACATCACTAAACCCCTCTGTAAATGGATATACTCTTTCAAATTCAGCTTTTATGATTATATTGTTATTTTTGTCTTTAAACCCACTTTTTCCGTTTTCTGTAAATATTACTAATGAATCAGCATTCATCGTTTGTTTTGTCTGATTTGTTTCAGAAAAAATAACCGTATCTCCATAATTCGCATTTTTATCCTTTGTAAAGATAAAAGTTAAGCACCAAACTAATCCTATTACTACAGCTCCAAGAATTAGTATTGAACTAAATTTCAATCCTTTATTGTTTTGAATAGAACTACTTTCATTATTCGTAAGAGGCACAGAAACTTCATTTAGTTTCTCTTTTGTTTCAGCTATCGGTTTTGTTATAGGCTGTTCTACTGATTTTGTCTTAATATTTAGCAATTCATTCGCATTTTTCACTCTTTTATTAGCATCTTTTATCAAACACTGTTCTAACATTGTGCGATAAACAGGATTCTTTATTGAAGTAATTTTACTATCAATATTACCCATTAAAATACTACGCATGATCTGTTCGGCAGTATTAGAATTATTGTCAATAAACGGATGACTATCCGTTAAAAGGTCATATAACAATATACCGAAAGACCAAAAATCAAGATTGGTACTAATTTTCCCATCTATACCAAAATGTTTAGGGTCTAATTGTTCAGGAGCCATGTAAGCCAAAGTCCCTAACAACCCATGTGTTGTAGTAGAAGCACTATCAACAAGTTTGCTAATGCCAAAATCAGTAATTTTTGTAGTTGCCACACCATTTTGGGTTTTCACTAAAATATTTTGAGACTTTAAATCCCTATGAATAATACCATTATCATGCAAATACTGTATCCCTTCTAATAATTGTTTAATTAAATTATCAAAGTCCTGCGGTTGACTTTTTAAATATGTTTTTATATCGCCACCGTTAATATATTCCATTACACCGACTTGCACTTTTTCAACTTCTCCGTGAATAGTCTTGTTCTCTAAAGTAGCGACATCGTAATAACGGGTAATGTTAGGGTGTTCTAATTGTATGACTTTGCGTATTTCAGCTAAAACATCATACTTTTGAAGTTCTTGATTTTTGAAAAATTTAAGGGCTACAAAACGGTTTAAGAGCTTGTCTTCTGCCTTATAAACAGTAGAAAACCCACCTTTCCCAAGCAAATCTCTTTGGGCATCGTATTGATAACGGTCTCGAAAGTTCATTTTTGGACGATTTTAAAGTGTTTGTACAATTCTTGAATTTGGAATTACAAACATATAAAATATTTATTGTTTAAATAAAAATATTTTTCCACTCGCCAACCCGCTCCCCGATGTATCGTGTATTTTGTAACGATTACTGATAGTTGTTTTTTTTGAGCTAAGTTAGAATGGTTTTTAATATTTTAGCAAACACCCCCTCAGTATTTTTAAAACTTTCTGCGACTCTTTGACCTATCTAAAATCAGAAAAACAAATCCAAATCTTTTACCCCCTCAGTATTTGACACACTTAATGGGTATTTTTTTTCAAAAATTCGCTTACATTTATCCAAAATTCACAAAATGAAAATCCGTTTAGAATCCCTCGATATTTTCAGAGGCATCACGATATGTTTTATGATAATCGTGAACACCCCAGGCGATTGGGCCATCGCTTTTGACATGCTCGAACACGCCAAATGGCATGGTTTCACGCCCACCGATTTGGTTTTTCCGTCCTTTGTGTTCATCACGGGCGTGTCCTCGTGGTTCTCGTTTAAGGGTTTTAACCACACGCTTTCAAAAGAGGCGTTGGTGAAAATTTGGTCACGAGCCGCCATTATGTTTCTCATGGGTGTTGCGCTATATGCTTTTCCGTTTTACAATAGGCCCCTCAGTACGTGGCGCATTATGGGCGTTTTGGAGCGCATCGCCTTGTGTTACGGCATCGGCGCAACGCTCGGTTTACTCTTGAATCGGAAACAAATTATTGGGTTGAGTGGGTTGTTGCTTTTGGGTTATTGGGGCATCCTTTTGGGCTTTGGCGATTTGACGTTGTTGGGTAACGCCGTCCGCAAATTCGACATACTCGTTATGGGTGAGTCACACCTCTACAACGGTGAAGGTGTGCGCTTCGACCCCGAAGGCATTTTAAGCACTTTGCCGTCATTGGTCACGTATTTTATTGGTTTATTGACGGGCGAATTTTTAGAG
>JAYTMW010000596.1:0-5426 GCA_043728105.1 Saprospiraceae bacterium
CATAAAAGCCTTTACGCAAGTGACCGCTTGCACGCAATTGGACAGTGATTCGTCGCCCAACAACAACGCAACCACAACGCCCGTTGAAGACGATGAAGCGGCTGTAACGATTACATCAGCAACGCCGCCACCAGCCGAAATTGCCAATTTGACTCGACGTTTTGCGCCACAATTCAAGCCTGTTATCGTGCAAACAATATTCCCAATGCCCGTTACAGAAAACAGCGTGAGCGTGACTTACACGAGCATCGTTGAAAAAGACGTGATGTTTGAGTTTTGGAATCAGACGGGGCATTTGGCGAAAGCGGAAACCCGCCAAGTGGCAAAAGGTGAGCAAACCCAAGAGTTTGACTTATCGGATTTGCCTTCGGGGATGTATATTCTTCAAATTTCGAGTAATAGTTTGAGGGGTACGCCGATGAAGATTTTGAAGCAATAAAGATTGGGATTTTACTAATAAAAAAAGTCGAGGCGTTTGTGCGCTTCGACTTTTTTTTATTTTATCCAAACAATTGATAATCAAATAATTACAAAGTATTAAGCCGCTTTTTTAAGCGATTTTTTCAAAGAAAAAGCATTTTTATACATGCTTTCAAAATCGCTTATAAAATGCTCCTTTTCTTCGGAAGTCATATCGTCTCTCGTTTCAAGACTTTCACAAAATGCTTTAAATTCCGTTGATTGCCACTTCAAAAAACGGTCAAACTCCTCGAAAGGTAGGCTCAACATGTAGTCTTTTAACAAGGTCATTTGCGCTTCTTCTGAATGTAGGGCAAATAATTTTTCGATAAATCTTTCGTGATTATACATGATATTATGATTTAGAAAACACAAAAATATAACAGCTTTTTTTGTTAAAAACACTGAGGGGTCAATCCACCAAAGACATTTTATCCTTTTTTAGCACATTTTTCATATCATGGCTCATGGAAACTAAGCGTTGCATGAGTTTGATATTGGCTTCATCGAGTGCTTGTTTGAGCATCGTTTTTTCGGGCTCATTTCGGCTATTGATGTTGTCGTACATATCTTTTTTAAACTTTAATCGAGCCTCTTTGTCTTTTATGTTTAGATATGTCGAATAAAATTTTTGTAACTCTTGATTATCCGTCAAATATTGCACAAAAGCGGCATCATCGAGCTTTGAAAAAGTCAATTTATCGGTTGATTTTTCCATGAACGTATCAGGGACTATCAACACTTTTTCCATGCCTACCACTATTTTATTGCCTTCAAACTCCACAAAAGCGGGCATTTCTTTCAATTCAAACTTACCTTTTCTGACGTATTCATAGACAAATTGGCGTGTAACGCCTCGCAGTTTGCAATATTCCTTTACTGTTGTTATCATTGCTTTTTTTTATACAAATTAGTGAGACAAATATAGTTATAACTTTACATTTTGTAAAGTTTTTTCTTAATAATTTTTTTTACTCCCTCAGTATTTTTATTACTCAAAACCCAAAAGCCCTTGTTGGTGCTTTTGGTTTTTGGTTTATCTTTGTAGCTTATTTTTTAACTGTTAAAAACTTTAATTATGAAGAAGATTTTGTTTACACTGGTTTGTTTGGTTGGTTTTAGTTGTTTGGGGTTTGGGCAATGGGAGAAAATATCCCCTAAGCTATTTGAAGGTTATCAAGATTTATATGTTTTAGGAGATTTAAGCCAATCTCAAAATTTAGCCGCTTATCTTATAGGTAGCTACGGAAATGAACGGATATACTATACTGTAGATAAAGGCTTAAATTGGAAAATAATGAGAACACCAGGTGAAGGAGGTTCTCTAAATGGTAATAATCGCTTTGCTTTCAATAAAGATGGTTTTTTTATTTTAAATTATGGTGTTGAGAATGATAGAGTCGTAGTTTATAGAACAAAAGATTATGGATTAAGCTGGACTACTGATAGTGTAGTGGCGAGCAAGCCACCAACAAATGGTTTTTTATATCCAACCTTCTTTTATGAAGGTGATAAATTGTGCATTTCTACAATTGGCTGGCCTGGATATGGTATATATAATCAATATACATTAAAAAATAGTAGTTGGATAGCTTACAAACAAAAAGCAGAAAAAAGTATTAATTTCATAGCAACAAAATCTACAAATAGATACTGGCAAATTGATGCTTTTTTAAAACAAATAACAATTAGAGATTTTTCAACTGATTTAACCCTCGCTACGGTTAATCTACCTAAGAATTTCAACACCCATTATGTTCAAGATTCTATCATATTTTTGGCTAACGCAAAGATTGATGATACAATTTATGTGTCTCGTAATTTAGGCAAAACTTGGATAAAAAATAATTTTTCAGATTTCAAAAAGGACAATTTTGATGTAAAAATCAACAAGGGCTCTATTTTCATTTGCAACTACACAAAAATCTTTGAAACTAAAAATTATGGACAAAGCTGGTTATCCTTATCTGATGATATAATTATGGATTATGATTCAGTATTACAATTGAGAGACTTCATAGTTACAGATTCATTGTTAGCCATTAAAAACAATTACAATTTATATTTAAAAGGTAAAAATGACTCAAAATGGCAATATGCAAACAATACTTATTCAGGTTTTAAAATTATTAAAGCAGATGACGCAACTTTAGTAGGGATTAATGCACATTCAATTTATACATCTAAGGATAAAGGAAAAACTTGGATTAATCCACATAAATACGATTTCAAAGACCTAAATATTTTGGATATAAAGGGCGTTTTATATGTATATGTTTCTTCTGGCAAAGTTTACAAATCAGTTAATTATGGGAAATCATGGGAAATAGACCCTACTTTTCCTGATTTTCAATCAACTATTGTAAAAGGAGATACTATTGTAATCAATAATAATAGCAAAATACTATATTCATTAAAAGCCCCTTATAACAAATGGGATACTATTGTTGGTGGTAATAATTCAAAAAATCTATTACACTTCGAAGATGGTATAACCACTATTTCAGCAGATAAGATTGTTAATAACCAATATACATTAGCCGTTGAACGCTACAAATTGGATAAAACCCAATTAGAATCTGTACTTAATGACAAACGTATATATAAATATTATTCTAATAAAAATAAAATATGGATTAGAAATGATACTTTCTCTATTAGATTTACCAATGATTTAGGAAAAAATTGGATAAGCTATTCTTTACCCAAAGGAATAGGATTCTATGAGATGCACGTTTTTGGAAACTCCTTAATATTGAATACAGGTACAAAAGTGGTAAATGGGAAATTAAATAATAATACAGGAGGAATTTATAAATCTGATGATGATGGAAAATCATGGCTTTTTTATAGTGAAGGTATCAATGTCAATAATGCGCCATTTACTCCAAATTTGACAGTAATTGATAGTTTTATATATGCTAATGATGTTTATTCGGGTTTGTGGTGGACAGGTTCAAAAAATTTAAATTTAAAATCAGTATCAGGTAATGTTTATCTTGACTCAAATAAAAATGGAATAAAAGATGGAAATGAAAAATCTTTATTAGGCGCAATAGTTTATGCTACAAAATCAGGGGGCTATACAGTCACTGATAGTGCTGGGAACTATAGTTTTTGGTTAGACTTACAAGGAATAGATACTTTGAAAGCAGTTTATGATAGTAGATCTGCCGTTTCGGTGTTACCCACCTATCATTTAGTTTCAGGGTCAGATACAGCTAAAAATTTTGGTGTTTTCATTTCAGCTATAAACGATTTACGAGTTACTATAACAGCCATAACACCCCCACGCTCAGGCTTCACAAACACCTACCAAATAAACTACAAAAACATCGGTTCAACAACCGCAAATGGTTCAGTATCAATGACTTACAACGCCAAACAAAGTTTTGTGGAAGCCACAACCGCCCCCACAAGCAACACCAATCAAACCTTAGTTTGGAATTATACGAACCTACAACCCAACGAAAGTAGGGTCATCAATCTTACGCTAAAAACGGCGGTAGATGCGCCCATACGCACAGCCATTACGCACGTTGCCACCATTGACCCCCTCAGTATTGACACCTTCAAAACCGACAATGTGGACTCTTTGGTGCTTACGGTCGTAGGCTCGTATGACCCCAACGACAAGCAAGTGACGTATAACAACAGTAAATCTGCACCCGCCGTCATTGACAACACAACGGAGTTGACCTACACCATTCGCTTCCAAAACACGGGCAATTACCCCGCTGATTTTGTAAAAGTAACCGACACTTTGAGCGATAAATTGGATGTTTCGACACTACGCATCATCGCAGCAAGTCATAAATATGATGTGTCTTTAAAAAACAAAAATGTCTTAGCTTTTGATTTCAATCCTATCTTTTTACCCGACTCAACATCGAATGAAAAAGACAGTCACGGTTTCATAAAGTTTGCCATTAAACCCAAAAAGACTTTGACAAAAGAAGAGGTCATTAAAAACACAGGCTATATTTTCTTCGACTACAATCCCGCTATCATAACCAATACGGTTGAGACGGCGAACCAAAAAGCAAATAGTCTTTTCACCCCCTCAGTATCCGAGCCACTTTCCATCTATCCAAACCCCACAACGGGTTTTTTGACCGTCAAAATGGATAAATATTTGGGTAAAGAAATAGCCATAAGCATCTATTCCATTGACGGCAAATTGATGATAAGCAAGCACCAAACAGCGCAATCCGAAAATACAATCAACGGCGAAACGCTCCAAGAAGGCTTATATATCCTTCAAATAAAAGTGGGCGAAGATGTGATGATGGGTAAGTTTTCGGTGCAGAAATAAAAAATGTAAAGCGTATAAACCGATTCATTTAGGTTAACAAAAAAGTCGAGATGCGTGAGGCATTTCGACTTTTTTGTTAAAAAATAGTCCGATTTGTTGGAAATGTAAAGGAAATACATTAAATTTGTAATTCGCAAATTGCAAATTTAAAAATAAAACAATGAAAAAAAACAATGGCATGCGTCCACAAGATGTTGTTATTTTATTGAAAATAGCCGCAAAGGGCGATAAAGATTGGTTGATGAAAGACATTTCAGCCGAGTTGTTTATCAGCGCAAGTGAAGTAAGCGAAGCCTTAAACCGAAATGTTTATGCAGGATTGATAGCGGCAGATAAACGCCGCATAATGAAAATGTCTTTTTTAGATTTTTTAAGATATGGCTTAAAATATGTATTTCCACAAAAGTTAGGTTCGATGACTCGTGGCATACCAACAGCCCATGCGGCAGCACCTTTGAACAAGATAATTCAAAGCGATAAACCATATATTTTGCCACATCCCGAAGGCGAGGCAAATGGTCTTGCTGTAATGCCCTTGATTCCGTCACTGCCTAAGGCATGCCTCCAAGATACCACCTTTTATGAGTTAGTGGCTTTAACCGATGCGCTTAGAATTGGCAATGTGAGAGAACAATTATTAGCTTACGAAGAA
>JAYTMW010000597.1:0-14266 GCA_043728105.1 Saprospiraceae bacterium
CCCGTTGGTAAATATTCTGACATCGTGAATTCGCCTTTGGGCTTACACATTATTAAGGTGAATAGCGAGCGTCCAGCAAGGGGCGAAATGGAAATTGCACACATATTATTGCGTAAGAAAAAAGAAGGCGTTGATCAGCCGTTTGCAAAATCTCGCATAGATAGTCTCTATTCGGTGCTTCAAAAAGGAGGCAGTTTTGATGATTTAGCAACGAATTTTTCGGACGATGATTACTCAAAACCACGCAAAGGTTACTTAGGTTTCTTTGGTATTGGTCGCTACGAATTGGCTTTTGAAGATGCCGCTTTTGCCTTGACAAAAGACGGCGAATACACAAAAGTGATTGAGTCAACAATCGGTTATCACATCATTAAACGCATTTCAAGAAAAGGCAATGAGCCTTTCGATTTGATGAAAAATCGCTTAAAAGGGCGCATAACACAAGACGGACGCTTTGAATTGTCGAAAAAAGCAATGGTTGAGCGTATTAAAAAAGACAGTAAATTTGGCGTTGAAGTCGGTGCCTTGGATAAATATATTGCTACTTTGGATTCTACATTTTTGACTTATTCTTGGAAAATAGATGAAAAAGCTAAGGGTACAAAAATGTTTGCTTATGGCAAAAAAGAAAGTTCAACGACTGACTTTGCGAATTATTTAGCGAACAATGCCAACCGTCGTTTGAGCTATGCTGTTACGATGAATAATAAAATTGGGGACATTACGAAAACGATGTATCAAGAGTTTATTGACGAGCAATCTTTGGTGTATGAAGAGACGCTTTTGGAGACAAAATATCCCGATTTTAAGAACCTCATGCGTGAGTATGAAGAGGGTATTTTGCTTTTTGAAGCCATTAAAATAAACGTTTGGGACAAGGCTTCGCAAGATTCTACGGGCTTGGAAAAATTTTATGAGACGAAGAAAAATAAGTACATGTGGGAAGACCGCTATCAAGTGCTTTATTATAGTCTTACGGATTCGGCCAAAGCGGAATTGGAAAATATTCGTCAATTTTCGACCAAAAACAAGGTGGATGATGTGGTGAAAAAATTTAATTTGAAAGGCGATGTTTTGTCTTTTCGTGAAGAAGTTTACGAAAAAAGCAAGCTGCCTTTGAACATAAAAAATATGAAAGAAGGTGGCGTGACTCCAAGCGAGCAAAATGCGACTGATAAAACATGGTCTTTCATCAAAGTAGAAAAAATAATACCCGCTACGACTAAATCTTTGAGAGAAGCTCGTGGTTATGCGGTGGCTGAATATCAAGAGTTTTTGGAAAAACAATGGATTGAAGAACTGGCTAAAAAATATAAGTTGGTTGTAAATAAAGATGTTTTGAAGAGCATTGTGAAGTAAATGTAGCGGCGAATTTATTCGCCGAATGCGTTTAACGTATTGATTATCAACTACTATGTTCGTCGGCGAATAAATTCGCCGCTACAATATCAAACGCAAGGTGAGTTATTCACCTTGCGTTTTTTTTATGGGAGGCCCCTCAGTATTTTTACTGATTTTACTCTTTTTTATCTTCTACTTCCTTGTTTTTAATAAAATATTTGATGACTTGCTTCGTGGCAGCCTTGCCAACCACAAGTTCTAATTCTTCTTTGGTTGCCGCTTTTATTTTTGTGACCGAGCCAAAATGGATCAATAATTTTTCAGAAGTTTTCTCTCCCACGCCTTCGATACCCGTCAATTCGGTGGTTATAAAATTCTTAGAACGTTGGTTTCTATGGAAGGTGATGCCAAAACGATGCGCCTCATTACGGCATTGTTGAATGAGTTTTAGGCTCTCCGATTTTTTATCAATATACAAAGGCAGCGGGTCATTTGGAAAGAAAATTTCCTCCAATTGCTTTGCAATACCCACCACGGTGACTTGATTTTGAATGCCCAAAGCCGTCAAACTTTTCATCGCCGAAGACAACTGCCCCTTGCCGCCGTCGATGATTATGAGTTGCGGAAGTGGTGTGCCTTCGCTCAAAAGGCGTTTGTAGCGACGCATGACGACCTCTTCCATTGAGGCAAAATCATTTGGCCCTTCAACCGTTTTCACGTTGAAATGACGGTAATCTCGCTTCGCAGGTTTGGCGTTTCTGAAAACCACGCAACTTGAAACAGGGTTCGTGCCACCCAAATTGGAGTTATCGAAACACTCAATGTGCATCGGCAGCACGTCCATTTGCAAATCGCTTTTCAAAGTCGTCAAAATACGCTCAGCGGAGGTTTGTTTGCCCGCTTTGAGCGCTTCTTGCTTGCGTTTTTGGAGCAAATAAAATTCGGCATTTTTTTGAGACAAATCTAAGAGCTTCTTCTTGTCGCCAATCTTCGGAAGGGTGATTAATACTGAGGGGTCTTGAAATTTGAGTTCAAAAGGCGCAATGATTTCTTTGTTATCACTGTTAAATTTTTCCCGTAAATAAGGCATGGCATAGGCGAGCATTGAGTCTTCGTCTTCGTCCATGTTTTTGGTCATTTCTAAGGTATAAGTATGAATAATAGCGCCATTTGTTACTTTTAGATAATTCACATAAGCCATTTTTTCATCCGTCGAAATGGAAAAAACATCCACGTCCGAAATGGTAGAACTGACAATTGTTGATTTGCCTTGATAGTCTTCAAAAGCGGTCAATCGTTCCTTATTTTGTTGCGCTTTTTCAAATTCGAGGTTCTCGGCAAATTGCTGCATTTCCTTTTTCAAATGCGCTTTTACTGCTCCGAATTGACCTTTCAAAATATTCCGAATTTGCGTAATTTTTTCATTGTAAGCCTCCTCCGTTTCTAATCCTGAACACGCACCCATGCAATTTTTGATGTGATATTCTAAGCATAATTTAATTTTCCCTTTCTCAATTGCCTCTTGTGTGAGCGCAAATGTGCAGGTGCGCAAAGGAAAAAGTTGCTTTATCAAATCCATTAAATAATACACTCTTTGGATGGAAGTGTATGGGCCAAAATACGATGAACCGTCTTTTATAACCCGCCGAGTAAAGAAAACCCGTGGGAAACGCTCGGCTTTTATACAGATATAGGGATACGTTTTTCCGTCTTTCAACATCACATTGTAACGAGGCTGATGTTGCTTAATCAATTGACATTCAAGGAGTAACGCATCTTGTTCTGACTCAACTATCGTAAACTCAATGTGATGTGCCAACCGAACCAACGACTTGGTTTTGAGCTGACGGTCTTTGCGCTCACCGAAATAATTCGATAAACGATTTCGCAAATTTTTGGCTTTGCCCACATACAAAATCACGCCTTTGGGGTCAACAAATTTGTAAATGCCCGGTTGAATGGGCAGTGTGGGCGATATTTCTTGAAAATCAATCGTTGTCATTTATAAAATTTTGGATAGTAGAATTTAGATTTTGAATGACGTAATTCTTTCTAAATTTCTTTATCTTAATTTCTCCTTCAAATAAAAACCAGTATGCGACCCCTCAGTATTTGCCAATCCTTCGGGCGTGCCTTGATAGACCAAATGCCCACCTTCTTTGCCGCCATCGGGGCCCAAATCAATGACCCAATCGGCTGATTTTATGACCTCCATATTGTGTTCGACGACCATAACGGTATGCCCTTTTTCTACCAAACCATTCAACGCAATCAAGAGTTTTTGAATGTCGTGAAAATGCAAGCCCGTTGTGGGTTCGTCAAAAATGAAGAAAAAATGCTCTTTTGTGCTTTCTTTGCCTAAAAAACTTGCCAATTTGACCCTTTGCGCTTCTCCACCCGAAAGCGTTGAACTCGATTGACCCAACTGCACGTAGCCCAAACCAACATCATTCAAAGGTTTCATTTTTTGTATAATCCCTTTATCGTCTTTGAAAAAAGTAAGGGCTTCTTCGACGCTCATTTGCAGCACTTCATAGATATTTTTTCCTTTATATTGCACATCCAAAGTCTCGGTTTTGAAGCGTTTGCCGTGGCACTCCTCACACTCCAAATGCACATCGGCGAGGAATTGCATTTCAACAATTTGTTCGCCTTCGCCCTTGCAGGCTTCGCAACGGCCCCCCTCAGTATTGAAGGAAAAAATGCCTGGTTTATAGCCTCTTATTTTTGATAATTGTTGTTTTGAAAAAATATCCCTTATTTCGTCATACGCCTTCACGTATGTAACGGGATTGGAGCGAGAGGATTTGCCGATGGGCGATTGGTTAATCATTTCGATGCCCGTCAAGCGTTTGATGTCGCCCGTGAGAGCCTCGTATATGCCAGCCGTGGTCGCTACTGATGGGTCTAACTCTTTTTGCAAAGCGGGATACAAAATTTGTTTCACCAAAGTTGTCTTGCCCGAACCCGACACGCCACTCACTACGGTCATGGTATTAAGCGGTATTTTTACAGAAACATTCTTTAAATTATGTTGCTTTGCGCCTTTGAGTTCAATCCAACTCGTTGCTTTGCGACGGGTTTTGGGTACAGGAATAGACATTGTACCATTCATGTAAAGCGTCGTCAAACTTTGGGCGGCGGATGTATAAATGTCTTTGTAATTGCCCGCAAAAACTACTTCGCCGCCGTGTATGCCCGCTTCTGGGCCCATATCAATCAAATAATCGGCATTTTTTATCACGTCTTCTTCGTGTTCAACCACGATGACGGTGTTGCCCAAATCCCTCAAATGCTTCAAAACAGTCACCAATTTTGCCGTGTCTTTTGGGTGCAAACCCACGCTTGGCTCATCCAAAATGTACATCGAAGACGTTAAATTTGACCCCAAAGTGCGGGTCAAATTGATGCGTTGCGTCTCACCACCACTCAACGTTGAACTCACTCGACTAAGCGTTAAGTAGCTCAAACCGACGTTCATCATAAAGTCCAAACGGTTTCTGATTTCTAATAGTAGTCTTTTTCCTATCTGTAAGTCATTGTCATTCAATACCAGTGTGTTAAAAAAGATTTGTACTTCATCAATCGGAATGTCGGTCAACTCCGCAATGCCTCGTCCCGCAATTTTGACATAATTGGCTTCGGGACGCAAGCGTTTTGCATCGCACGTAGGGCAACTCGTGCGCCCACGATAGCGAGCGAGCATCACCCGATTTTGGATTTTATAAGTCTGTTCTTCTAAGGCAGAAAAGAAGGTATCAATGCCACTAAAAAATCTATTGCCCGTCCAGACCAAACGTTGTTGCACACGGGTCAAATCTTGATAAGCCCGATGCACGGGAAAATCAAATTGATGCGCCACCCTCAAAAAAGCATCTTGCCACTCACTCGATTTTTCACCCTTCCAACAAGCCACGGCCCCTTCATAAATCGAGAGCGATTTGTCGGGAATCACCTTGTCTTCATCAATGCCCATCACCTTACCGAAACCTTCGCAAGTTGGGCAAGCACCGTAGGGATTATTGTAGTTAAATAATTGAGGGGTCGGGTCTAAAAACAAGATACCATCCAACTCAAAACGGTTGTTAAAAGCCTTCGTCTCGCCCTGCAAAATCTCGATAATCGCCTCACCTTCGCTCTCATAAAACGCCGTTTGAACGGAGTCACCCATACGTTTTGTGTTCTCCTCATCTTCATTTTTGACGACAAAACGGTCAATCAAAACTCGAATATCGGCTTCTTTAAATGCGGTTACTTTTTGCGTAAGTGCTTCATTATCAAGGCTTAACTCATTCGGATTTTTTAAAATATCTTCAATTTGCGCCAACTTTCCATCCTTCCACGCACGGGTATAACCTTTTTGCATCAGCAAATTCAACTCCGCTTCAAGAGTTCTATCATCGTAGCGAGTAGGCAACGGAATGTAGAGCTGAATTTTATCACCATTTTTTTGTTTTAAAATAAAATCTATTACGTCCGATACTTGATGCCGCTTCACAATTTCGCCACTCACGGGAGAAATCGTGTGACCAATGCGGGCGTACAAAAGCCTCAAAAAATCATAAATTTCGGTCATCGAACCCACCGTAGAACGATTGTTACCAGTCGTCACTTTTTGCTCAATCGCAATAGCGGGGCAGATGCCTTTTATGTAATCCACATCAGGTTTTTTCATCCGCATCAAAAACTGACGGGCATAACTTGACAGACTCTCCACGTAGCGGCGTTGCCCCTCAGCGAAAAGTGTATCCATTGTTATCGTCGATTTTCCACTACCCGAAACGCCTGTGACGACCACCAATTTATTTTTGGGAATCACCAAATCAACATTTTTCAGATTGTTGCTTCGTGCGCCTTTGATGTAGATGTTTTTTTCAGAAACGAGGTCTCTTTTTTTTACCCCCTCAGTATTTTCAACAATTTTATCTTTTTTCAAATCTTTGACAGCCATACTAAAATAATTTTAAACCTCAAACAAATTTTTGGAATTTGAGTTTTAGGAAAACGCAAATTTAGAATAATTGAGTTGAATTTAAAACGGTTTGTTGAAAATATCGTGAAAATATGATGCCTTCGGCTTCATCAAGCTGAAAGCATGACTGAGGGGGCAATTGAAACAGAAGATGTAGTTCATTTTATTCTTCGGGGTCAGTTGGTAGTTCTTTTGTTTTATCAGAAGCCTTCAAAAAATTACTTTTAGAAACTACTTTTTCGCCACTCTCTACTTCTGTTATTTTACGAGCCTTACCCGCAATGCTTCCACCTTTTGTAGCTGCATTTTTATTTTCATCAAAACCTTGTGAATCGTCTTTAATAGCCGCTTGCCTTGTCAACGCTTCACCCAATGCCGTAAAAATCAGTTCTAAATCTGTCATGTGGTCACGAAGGTTTTGATGTTTCAAACCCTTGATTTCCTTATGCTCAATAGGTGTCACATCAAAAGTGCCTTTGGAAATAATAGCGGTAAGTATGCTATATTCTTTGCCTTCTTTTACACCTCTTTGCTGCCATTCCTCGGTTAATTTGTTTCTTGTATTGATTGAATTCATCCGTTCTTTAATCCATTCATCGGAACGTCCTTTGAGTTTATACAACTCAATTTGCCTTAGAGTCAAAAGTTCGGGGTTGTCGGTTTCGTCTAAGGTCCGCTTGCCTTGTTCCGCTAACCACATTCTTAAAGGTTCTGCATTAGGTGACGGCACACTCATAACAATTCTAAGCACCCCCTCAGTATTGGCGCAATCTGTAAGGCGTTTTCGCCCGTCTTTGGCTGTAATTTTCAAAGGTACGCAAAATGCGTACCCTTGACCGCTTTCCTTTTCTGACCGTCTCTTTAAGTCCGTCCAATAACGTTTAGGGTTTTGGCTATCCGTCAAAACTTCGATGATGTCTATAACCGAAAAGTACCATTCGCCATTATGTACGGCTTTACGAATTTCCTTACCCTCGAAGGGCATCAGGTTTGAATTTTTCATATTAATAAGGTGTGTAGATTTAAAGAAGTGTGAAATTAAATCAATTTTTAAACTATTAATGTTTTTTAGGATAAATTTTAAACATAAAATTTTATGTAAAATGAATCACTAATATCTTTAATCACATGCCCTAAAATGACAATCCTTCAAAAATTTGAAAACTTTTGAAGGATTGTCGTTGTGGAATATTTAAAACGATTTGTTGAAAATATAGGAAAAATACTGAGGGGGTATCGAGTTTTAAATTCTAAAACTATACCCTAAATAAAGGTTCACTTTTTGACCATTTGGGTAGGCATCAAAAGAATATTCATATTGGAGGATACCAAATAAAGATTGATTTTTAGAAAGATTGTACTTAAAACCTCCTCCGACAGTAACATCTGTACTAATAGGTCGAATTGATGTTGAAGTAATGAATTTTTCATGAGGCTTTAAATCAATTATAGTACATTTAGAGGGATATAAATTACGCTCTATCAAAGGGAAATGAGTTATATTTTGAGACCAAATATTCACATTAGCTATTAAACCCGCTTGTGCAAAAAATTGGAAATCTGAAGAAGCATCAGAAAAATAACGCCTATAATAAAACGGTATATTTATGTTGAAATAGTCATCTTTTCCATCATAATACACCAAGCCATCAGAAGCAAATGATGAAAAGATTTGTGCACGACAAAATTTTTCTACAATTTCATTAGAATCTCTAATGTTATTGACAAAACTTTTATGACCATAACTCAATTGAATGCCCACACCAAAAGTGTTTTTATTTTTGGAATATTCATAAATGAAGTTAAAAGGCAAAGCGTAATCTGTTATTTTACTTTTATGTATAACAGGCACGCCAAATGAAACTGCCAAACTATGAGACGATTCTATTCCACTACGCCTTTGCGCATAACCGAATAGAGGTAAAAGTAGAAGCCAAAATAAGAGTTGAGATTTTTTCATAGGAATTTTTATTTTATAACGCTTTTGAAAATTCTATTGTCTTAAATTTTAAATTTTAACACAAAAAATGTTTGCGTTCTCTCAATTTTATTCGTTTGAGTCCGTGGGTAGTTCTTTTGTATCATCGGATGCTTTCAGAAAGTTCTCACTTGATACAACTTTACGCCCTGTTATTTCTTCAACGTTACGTCTTGCCATGCCCCCCGCTTTTCCACCTTTTACGGCTGCATTTTTATTTTCATCAAAACCCTGTCCGTATCAATGGCAACGGTACGGGTCACGGCTTCGCCCAATGCTGTTAAAACCAATTCTAAATCTGTCATCCCGAAGGCATTCGAGACAAGTTGTGGTCACGAAGGTTTTGACTTTTCAAACCTTTGATGTCCTTATGCTCGGTGGGTGTGATGCCAAACGTACCTTTGGCGATGATAGGGGTTAATTGAGAAAACTATTTACCTTCCTGTACGCCCAGTTGCTGCCATTCGTCGGTTAACTTGTTTCTCGTGGTTATCGAGTTCATCCGTTCCTTTATCCATTCATCGGAACGCCCTTTGAGTTTGTAAAGTTCAATTTGCCTTTGGGTCAAAAGTTCAGGATTCGCTGTTTCATCTAATGTGCGTGTGCCTTGCTCGGCTAACCACATTCTTAACGGCTCGGCTTTGAGTGAGGGTGCGGACATTACAATTCTAAAAATACCGTCCGTGTTGGCACAATCCGTTTTATAATATTTGCCGTCTAAGCCTTTCAATTTCAGTTTTCCCCAATTTGGGGAAAGGTCGTTTAGAGTTTCTTCTTTCATACGGTTTTTTACCTTACCCCAATATTTGCTTGGGGTTGGGCTGTCGGTCAAAACCTCAATGACATCTACAATTGAAAAATACCATTGTTCGTTGTGCCAAACTTTTCTTATTTCTTTACCCTCGAAAGGGATTAGGGTTGAGTTTTGCATGTGGATATATTTTTTAAGTCCAAAATACTGAGGGGGTGAAATTAAACTACTTTTTAATTATTTGTGCGTGAAAATGATGAATAAAATTAATAAAAAAACTACTTTTGTTTTCATATTATTTAAAGATAATATTGATATAAAATAAAAAATAGGCCCCTCAGTATTTGACCACCTTTCAACTCAATTCTAATGATTTTTTCTGAACAGGCACTTAAAAAGTATCTCACTAAGTTTAGCAAATTAAGACGTGCAGATACGCCTTATGGTAAAGCACCACACCAACCTGTTTTTTTACTGACGATTATTGAAGAAATAGAAAAAGGAGATATTTCGACTAATGAAATCAAAATAACACCTGAAATCGTTGCGCTTTTCAAAGAAAATTTTGCTTTATTGTGTAATCAAGGACACAATGCTAATTTTTTTCTTCCTTTCAATCATTTAGATAAAACATTTTGGCACATTCAACCTAATGTTGGGTATAAAATAAACGCAGCAATTAGAGGATTTAAAGGCTTGCAAGAAGTAGTTGATTATGGTTATTTTGAAAATGATTTATTCGATTTATTGATACAACCCGTTTCAAGAGATGCCTTAAAAGATTGTTTGATTAACACTTATTTTTTAGATAAAAAAAATGCTTTTCTAAAAATAAAGTACGGAGGAGGAGGTTATTTAGCCAATCTTGAAAAATACCTTTTAAATGAATCAAAAGAAAACCCGAAGGCTTTACTAATGGACGAGGAAGAAGAGAAATTTATACGTGGTGGGCTTTTCAAAAAACTTGTTCCACAGGTTTATAATTCAACGTGTTGTTTTTCAGGTATGCGTTTGATTTCGAGTTTTGGTTTTTCAATGATTGATGCGTGTCATATCGTACCGTTTAGTGTATCTAAAAATGATAAAGTTTCAAATGGTATTGCACTTTGTCCAAATCTGCATCGGGCTTTTGACAGAGGTTTACTTGCTGTTGATAACGAGTTTAAAATAATTGTTTCAACACAATTTGCCGAAGATGTAACAAATAATTATGGCTTGAAAATGCTTGAAAATAAGCCTATTCAATCTCCTTTTGGTGAAATTCATAATCCACTGAAAGAAAATTTTGAATGGCATAGAAATAATATTTTTAAAATATGACTCAAAAGTCTTAAAAAGCCTTTCAACCTATCACACGATTCGCCAATCGTCACGCCCTTGATGTACACGCTCGAACCTCATTACATTCGACTAAAGCATTGTTCTTCAACGCATTAGACTATATTTTAAATCTCAATATGGTACGTATTGTCACGTTGCATGTGCCTTCCACAGTCAAGCTCTCCGCCAAATCACGAGCCAAGCCTAAGTTCTGGCAAGTTATTTTTTGTTAATGTTGTTACGGATATTAGTTATTTACTAAAAAAGGTTCTATTTTTGTAACATATAAAAATAACTTCTAAAAATACAGCCAAATTTTAATCTGTTTTCAACTCGTATGAATAATTCAACTGTAAATTCAACTTTATCAAATAATTTAAAAAAGCTACGTGAAAAACTTGGATATACTCAAGATTTTGTAGCAAAGTATCTTGGCGTATCAAGAGAGATAATTAGTTTTTATGAAACTGCGAATCGCTCTGTAACTGCGCCACATTTAGAAAAATTATCTGACTTGTATCATGTTGAACCATACAAGCTAAAAAGAGAAAACCTTGACGTAGAAACTATTAGAATTGCTTGTGCATTTAGGTCAGATGGATTTGAGGAAGAAGAAGATATTTATGCAATAGCTTGGTTTGAAAAAGTAGTAAAAAATTATTTAAGAATAAAAAAACTTAGTGTAAAAAAATAAATGCGTAATTCTTATCCCTATTTAGAAAAAAAAGCTGACGATTTTAGGCAACGATGGGGCTATGGCACCGATAAACCAATAAATCTTCAAAGCTTACTACTTGGATTAAATGTTCCAACGTTTTTCAAACCTATGAAGAAAATATCAGGTATGGCATTTAAACCTAAACCCGATACTAAATTCATTTTAATTAATAGTAGCCAAACAATCGGTCGTCAAAATTTCACCATCTGTCACGAGCTTTATCACCTCTACATTCAAAATGATTTTGAATATCAAATATGTATAACACAAAAATTCAATAGTAAAGACCCCGAAGAATATAATGCAGATATTTTTGCTTCATATCTACTATTACCATCAAAAGGAATACGAGACTTGATTCCTGAAGATGAATTAGTAAAAGATGGTATCTCATTAGATACAATAGTAAAAATAGAGCAAGCCTTTCAGTGCTCTCGAATAGCATTGCTTCATCGCCTAAAAAAAATGTCTTTCATTTCTGAATCAAAAATGTCTGAATTCAATCAATTGATTATAAATTCAGCTTATATTCGTGGCTATCCTTGTCAGTTATATAAACCAACTTTGAGTAACGATGTTTGGGGGGACTATGGTGAAACGGCCTTAGAATTATTCAATTTGCAAAAAATCTCAGAAGGAGATTACACTTCGTTAATGATTGATATTGGCATAGATGTCTTAAAACAACCAACCGATGATATTTTAGATTTTTAACTTAAAACCGACGTATGAACAAGGAGAGTAATCCTTCTGAAAAAAAGACAAAGGTCAAATTATTACTTGATGCCGATGTACTCATACATTTTTTTAAGGCTGATCAATTATTCAACTTGCCTCGCATTTTTGAAGAAAATGAATACATTTTATTTGATGTAGTTTGGGGAGAGTTACTTCAAACATCAATACGCTATGCGATTGAGCTTTTAATCAGTAATGGCTCAATAACGCTTATGGATTTTCCAACCTCGAATGATTTGATAGATTATGAATTTGATTCTTTGAGATATGAAGGAAGAGGAATGGGCGAAAGTGCTTGTATGGCTTATGCTAAATATAATGCCCAAGATGTTATAGCCAGTTCAAATTTAAGTGATTTACTTCCTTATTGTCATGATTATGGCATACCGTATGTAACAACTCTGGATTTCTTGTGTAGTGCAATGAAAAAAGGAATTTATACTGAAGAGGAATGCGATGACTTTATTAAAAAGGTAAATGCTCGAAATAGCAATATTCGAATTGAACAAATGAAAGATTATGATTGCAATGAGAGAAAAATTCTCAAATATAAAAAACGATTCAAATAGCTAATGTACAAACCTTACCGTTAGTGTTTACCAAAGGTACAAATTAGTACAAAATTCAATAATTATATATCGATAATAAAAGGCATAAAAAAAAGCCCATTTCATAGGGCTTTTATACTGTTTACTATCTGTTTGTTATCTCTTTATTTTACTACTTACTTCCCTATACAAAACTTCGAAAAAATATTCTCCAACAAATCATCCGTAGAAACTTCCCCCACAATCTCACCCAAATAATGCAACGCCTGACGAATATCCATCGCAATAAAATCGGATGTGACACTTGAAGCCATGCCTTTTAAAACATCGTCCAAACTCTGATAACTTTTTTGCAAAGCCTCATAGTGGCGAGCGTTTGAGACGATGGTGCTTTCTTGATTGACCTTGCCTTCGGTGACTAAATTCAATAATTTTTCTTTCAAATAAGGAATATTCATGCCTTCTTTGGCGGATAAAGTAATGATTTGCTCTTCGGAAATGGGTGAAATGTCGTTGAATACTGAGGGGGTATGATTTGCGCTGAAATAAAAATCAGGTATGGTTTCATCACCCAAATTTGTCAACCATTGTGGTCTGAAGTATGGGTTTTTATCCATCTTATTACAGATAACCAAAGTCTTCATATCGTCTCTGATTAATTGGTGCAAGTCGCTGATGACTTCATCCAATTTGGTTTCTACCACGTCAAAAACATAAACTAAAATGGCAGATTGGCTCACTTTTTCCATCGTTTTTTGAACACCCATTGCTTCAATTTGGTCGGTGGCTTCACGGATGCCTGCGGTGTCAATCAAGCGAAATTCTACACCATTTATGTTCAAAATCTCTTCAATAGTGTCACGAGTAGTGCCTGCAATTTCGCTCACAATGGCTCTATCTTCGTTCAAAAGAGCGTTTAAAAGCGTCGATTTTCCTGCGTTTGGTCGCCCCGCAATCACGGTCATTACACCGTTTTTTAAGACATTTCCTAAAGCAAAAGAATCAAGTAATTTCTTTATAAGTGATTGAATATCAACGATTAACGCTTTCAAAGAATCTCTATTTGCGAACTCTACATCTTCTTCTGCAAAGTCTAATTCCAACTCAATAAGGCTGGCGAAATTGACGAGTTGGCTCCTCAGTATTTTTATCTGTTCCGAGAAACCGCCCCGCATTTGTTGCATCGCCATTGCGTGAGAAGATTCAGAAGAAGACGCTATCAAATCCGCCACCGCTTCGGCTTGACTTAGGTCTAATTGCCCATTCAAAAATGCCCTTAGTGTAAACTCGCCTGGCTGTGCCATGCGTGCGCCTTTCGACAAAAGCAATTGAATGATTTGTTGTTGAATATAAGGCGAACCATGCGTCGAAATTTCGACCACATTTTCACGGGTGTAAGATTTCGGTGCAACGAATAGGGAGGCTAAAACTTCATCCAAAATGCGGTCATCAGCGTCTCTAATTGTGCCAAAATGAATGGTATGAGTCGCTTGTTTTTCTAATTTTTTACCATGAAAAACGCTGTCCGCAATCTTTATGGCATCCACGCCCGATAGACGAATCACGCCAATTGCGCCCACGCCTGGAGGCGTAGCGAGCGCAACAATAGTGTCTGATAAAGTATGGTTTGTATAAATCATTAAAGGAGAATTAAGAATTAAAAATTAAGAATTAGAGCGCATAAGCAATTGATAATCAATGACTTATGCAATAGATTCATCATTCATCAGCAATTCCGTAAATGGAAAAAATAGAACCACAGATGACACAGATTTAACAGATTAGGACTGATTTTCTTACACCTTTTTTCTTAAAAATCACTGAAAATCACTGAAAATCACTGAAAATCTGTATAATCAGTTAAATCTGTGGTTCTATTTGGTCATATACGGAATTGCTG
>JAYTMW010000598.1:0-1896 GCA_043728105.1 Saprospiraceae bacterium
GGAATCATCGGAAAAACGCAAGGCGTCAATAAAGCCACCAAACCTCCTCCAAAACCTAAAAGAAAAATCAACCAAAGGCTTTTGCTTTCATCTTTAATTACCCCCTCAGTACCGCAAGCCAAATTTTCATTTGTTTTATCAAAAGCAAATTGATTGGGCAATGTTTTTATAGTAGCTTCAGTTGTTGGCTCTACAGTAGTGGTTGGCAGCAGCGTTTCTGCTACCAATGTGCCTTGCCCGGTTGCCAAATTGAATAAAAAAGGCACTTCTATGGGCGGCGTACACATCCCGTCAGTACAAGCCATGTATTCAAGCGTACCTTTTACAGGTTTTGAAGCATCTTTTACTTTAATTTTTTGAGTGAATGTAGCCTTTTCTGAAAAATCTACAACCGTCATATTATCAAAAACAGGCTCTTTATGCTCACTGCGTTTGGGGCTTTCCTCCTTCGCTTTGCCTATTAATTCGATATTATCATTTTTATCAAATTTAAAACTTGTCGGAACGGGTCCATCGCCTTTCAGAAATTGCGAATAAATATGCCAGCCCTTTTCAATCGTCGCTTTAAAAACCAAATCATATTCCGTATCGCTAATTTTTTTTGATTCAAAAACCCAATCAGCTTTGTCTTTCATATTTTGAGCAGCCGATTTTGTACCAGATTGAGTAGGTATGGGTTTAATATCAAATGGTTGGGGCTTATTATTGGCGTTTGCTGTAGTCGTATTATTATTAGGTGTTTTTACTGCGGAGGGAAAAGGAGTTGTGGTCGGTTGTGTAGGCGGCGTCATTGCGGGCGTTGTCGTAGGAGCAGTTCCGCGAGAGGTGCCTGCTCCACCACTTATATTATAGGTGAAATTATTATCCTGCGGCGGCAAACATTTTTCATCGTCGCAAGTGCCATATTCGACGCTGCCTGTTATTTGAGCAGAAGCCGCTATGAGTTTGACGCGCTGAATAAACTGAACAGATTCGCTATATTTCGTTACATTCATAGCGAAAATCTTATCAAAACCCGCTTTTTTATGGTCGCTTATCTCATTAGGCGTGTTCCCAACGAGTTGATACTGAGGGGTCTGTTTGAAAGTGAACTTAGTTGGAATGGGACCATCATCGCCACTGATGTGTTGCGTATAAATATACCAACCTTTATCCAGCTTGGCAGTGGCTATCAAATCAAACTCTGTATCGTTGATTTTTTTAGATTCAAACGACCATTTTACAGGATTCAGAATTTGGGCTGAAAGAATATTCGTTATCAAAAAAAGAGTTGACAGAGTCCCTATTAATCTTTTCATATTGGGTTAAATTTAAATTTTAAAGAATGCTCAAAAGGATTATGGATTTTTTCTCAATTTTTACTATTAAAACGATTGGTTTTAATTTCAATTATTGGTTTTTTCTATAAATAGTTTGTAAAATTAATATAAAAAGGAGAAATGCAAAAAGGCAGTTAATCTTTTCAGACCAACTGCCTTTTTCAACGCTAATTGTAGGGCAATAGTTTTTCGCAATTATGGATTTAAGGCTATATTAAAATCAACATTTTTAGGCGGCATACACATTTCTCCGTTGCAAGTCATGTATAAAAGTTTGCCTTTCACTGAAGTGGTTTCGCTGCCTTTCAGTTTAATGAGTTGCTCATAAGTTGTTTTACCGAGCAATTTTGTCACCGTCATGTTAAAGTTTTGATCAAAAACCTCCTTTTTGTTGCCCAATTCTAAAGGTTTGCCTTCAAATTCAATGTTTTGAGATAGATCAAAATTGATTCGGGTAGC
This sequence comes from Saprospiraceae bacterium, assembly GCA_043728105.1. Lineage (GTDB taxonomy): Bacteria > Bacteroidota > Bacteroidia > Chitinophagales > Saprospiraceae > JAAFJT01. Next base: position 1,779 of record JAYTMW010000598.1, read on the forward strand.
AACTGGTCCTTTGCCGGATAAGTCTTGTGAATAAACATACCAACCTTCATCCATAGTAGCTGTTAAAGTTACTTTGTACTCGGTAGTGCTGATTTTATCAGCTTTAAAAGACCATTTG
>JAYTMW010000599.1:0-2777 GCA_043728105.1 Saprospiraceae bacterium
GTTTTATATATTTGCACTATGCTTCTTCAAAAAGCATGATTCACTGCATTTTTAAAATATAAAACAAAAGTAAAAATGACATACCAAAACAGACCCAAACTGTCAGAAAGTAAACGGATTCGCTCTGTCTTGCAACATCAAGCATGGTTAGAAAAAGAACATGAAGAACCGTTGGACTTAACACATTTATCGAATTCACCTCCTCTCGCTTCTACAAGTTGGTTGAGCAAATTGGATGCCGCTGAAAAACAAATACTCTATGAACGTTTGGCTGAATTGGAGTTGATTTTTTGGACATTAGGCGACGAAGTTTTAGATAAAGCGATGATTGATAAAAACAGTCAAATCATCAATGAAAAATACGAATGGGTTGTCGAAAAACGCCTTGTTGCGAAACATACATCGGCTAATATTGAAAAAGTCGCCGCTTAACATCCTTGTTTTTTCGTTCTAAACGACGGCGAGGTTTTGAACCTCGCCGTCGTTAGTACATAAACGCACTAATTTTCATTGAAAGGAAGAGTATTTCTCTACAAAAAGAAAAATACTTTTCTTTGAACTTTTTTAAATGAATGAATGTTCATACATTTGTGCTTAAATAAATAATGACATGATAGAACTCATCTTACAGAAATGGACTTTTATGCGCTTTTTGCGCTTAGGTATGGGCGTTTGGCTCATCGTTGAAAGTGCGAGAAGTCACGAAACCATGTTTATGTTGCTCGGCGGCTTGTTTGCCGCACAAGCGATATTTAACATGGGCTGCGTAGGCGGTAATTGCGGTGTTAACACACGCCAAAGACCTTTTTCAAGGACAGAAGAAACAACTTTTGAAGAAATAAAATAAAAACAATAAAAATCATGGCAGTTTCATTCAATGAACTCATCAAATCAGAAAAACCCGTTCTCGTTGACTTTTCCGCAGAATGGTGCGGCCCGTGCAAAATGCTCGCGCCGATATTAAAAGAAGTAAAAAACAAGATTGGCGACGATGCTAAAATCGTTAAAATTGACGTGGACGCAAATCAAGCCATATCCGAGCAATTGCAAATTCGCTCCGTCCCCACGATGATTATTTTCCAAAATGGCGAATCAAAATGGCGGCAATCAGGTGTTCTATCGGCGGTACAGATAGAACAAAAACTTCGTGAGTTTATGGTCACAACTCATTGAATAACAAGGATTTAATTCATCATTTATCATTCATAACTCATCATTCTCTATGTTAGATTTCTTAAAAAGCCTCTTCGGTGGCGGCACATCAGCAGCATACACAAACTTAAACGCCAATGATTTTGGTCAAAAAATAACGCAACATACTGAGGGGGTCATTTTAGATGTCCGAACCGTGGACGAATTTAGGTCAGGACATCTACCAAAAGCCATCAATGCCAATGTGATGAACAACGAGGTGGTCACCAAAACTGCAAAATTCAACAAACAGAAACCTATTTTTGTCTACTGCCGAAGCGGTGCACGGAGTGCGACAGCTTGTAAAACGCTGGTGAATATGGGTTTTACGGACGTTTATAATATGTCGGGCGGTATTTCGAGTTGGAATGGTCAAGTCGTGAAATAAAAATAGTGATAAAGCATAAAAGCCGACCTTTTACTGAGGGGTCGGCTTTTGTTATTCTTACAGTAAAAATTTACTTCTTTATATCAAAAGTGCCTTTCAAATGTAAAGTATCGGGATATACCGCACCTAAAACATCTCGTCTCCTTGTCATTATAAATTTCGTATCAATCGTACCTTTAACTTGATTAGACGTAAAACTTGTTATTTCAACATAATTCGCATTTTTTGTATCAACTTTGTCATAAAAGTCTTTCCCGACATCGCCATCGGCTTGTAATGTTGAAAAACGAATACTTACGGAATCTTTGATATCACAATTTGGAAAAATGCGGTCAATTACGCCAAAACGCCCTTTTTTCTTTGAAACCCCCATGATAAATAGGCTTTCTCTAAATTCATTTTGTTCATTAAATTGTGCTATGGTTAATGTAAATCTATCTTCATTTATAAGGCATTGCAAAGTATAACTAGTATCGCTAAGAGTACGATAAGGGGTCGGGTTTAGGTCTTTAAAAACACCCAATAAAGTCCAATTATTCTTTTTCCAATTACTCCCATTCAGCGTACCATTAATTGTTGATTTAAAGGAATTAAAGTAGCCAAACCCAATTTTTTTTTCTTTTTTACAATGAAAAAAACAAGTTGTAATAAAAAGTAGGCTTAATATTTTAATGTATTTCATGTTGAATCGTGTTAAGCCGTCTATCCCAAAGGATAAACGGCTGATAAGTAATTTATTTTTGAATTGCCACTTTCTGAAATACGGTGTTCTGACCAGAAGTAATTTTTAAAATATAAATGCCTGTTAGTATTTTACTTATATCCATTTCTTTCAACCTTCTGCCTTTCATCAAGTTTTCATCTGTATCACTGATTATTTCACGACCTTGTACATCAAGCAATCTAAAAGTAATAGGTTCTTGATTATTAGTTTCAAAGTCTGTTATTAATATATTTTGCGCTGGATTGGGATATGTATTTACATTTAGAAATTGATTTTCTTTATTATTTGCACTCAAACGATTCATAATAGAAGAATGCCCGTTATTTTCACCGCTACTTATTGAATAGAGACCTGTATCTTCACGATAAATTAGGTGTTTAAACGCTGTATTTGAACGTCCTAAATTATCAACTACGGTAACTTTTAACCAATACCATTTAGTTTGACCATAGTAGTAATAATTGAAAATGTCAT
>JAYTMW010000600.1:0-3018 GCA_043728105.1 Saprospiraceae bacterium
TAATGTTAGCCTTTTGTTTTGATGAAAATACGAAAAATACTGAGGGGCCTCTCACAGCCTCACTACCCGCCCCGTCCGAACCGATTCATCACAAGCAAACGCAATTTTCAAGCTATTTACCGCATCCGCCAAATGGTCAGTTAAGTCAATATTTTCTTGAATTGCTTTTAGAAAATACCGTTGTTCACGGTTACAAAGCTCTTGATGATCGGGTTCGTCGCTTAGATTTATCCATTCATCGGGTTTCGTAAAATTATTTTTTGCGTCAATGTCAGCGTGGTGAAAACGGAGCGATTCGGTCTTCGTGTGGGCATCAACGTTGTCGGATTTGCCGCTTGCGCCCGCTTCTTTGGCGACTATTGAAACACAACCTTTTGGCCCAATCACATCCTTCACAAAAAACGCCGTTTCACTCATCATCGGCCCCCAACCTGCCTCATACCAACCCACCGAACCGTCTTCAAAACGGATTTGCAACTGTCCATAATTGTAGTTGCCTTGTGGAATATCTTCCGTCATGCGTGCGCCAATGGCGGACACTTGCACGGGTTTCGAACGGGTCATTTGACACATAACATCTATATAATGCACGCCACAATCCACGATGGGACTTAGGCTTTTCATCAAATTGCGATGCACATCCCACATAAAACCGTGGCTTTGTTGGTTCAAATTCATGCGCATCACCAAAGGTTTGCCCAACTGGTGAGACAACTCCACAAACTTTTCCCACGATGGATGATGCCTCAAAATATAGCCCACAACGACCTTTTTTTGCGCTTTTTCCGCCGCTTTTACGACCCGAATTGCCCCTTTTACGGCGTCCGCCAAAGGTTTTTCGATGAATACGTGGCATCCCGCTTTCAAAGATTGAATCGCAAAAGCCTCATGCGTATCGGGATATGTGGAGATGCAAACGGCATCGGGTTTGGTTTCCGCAAGGGCTTTTTTGAGATCAGAAAAAAGCGGAAAACCACCGCCCAAACGCTCATTCAAAACGTCTTTGCTTTTGCCCGTTGAGACGATGCCGCAAATTGAAAAACCGTCCAATTGGTGGTAGGCGAGGGCATGAGATGCGCCCATATTGCCACAGCCGACGACTAAAACTTTGATGGGTTTAGGATTCATAATTGGGTTTGTTTTTTTATGTTTTTCAATGAGTAAAAGTAAAAATAAAACTGTGATTTTTTGTCGAAAAAAGCCAAAAATACTGAGGGGGTCTCACTATAACAAATTCATTATCAATCAATTACGCAAAACTATCAGTTCTCAACTACTAACTATCAACTACTTAAATCGCCGCTTTTTATTCATCAATTCAACCCCTTTTTCAATCCCATAAGGCGACAACGGGAACATATCAAAAACGCTTTTCAGCACATTCACAGTCGTTGAGTTTTCCCAATATTTTATCTCCATCGGGTTCAGCCACACGATGCGTTCAAAACGGTCTTTCAAGGCTTGCCACGTTGCCATGCTGTTTTGGGACAATTCGTAAAGACCCATATCAGCATCGCCGATGATGAAAACAGCGTAATTTTTATCCATTTCACACAATTTATCAATGTGTTCAAACGATTTTTGCGTGTGCAAACCATCTTTGTAAGCCCCGCCGTAGAGCGTATTGTGGAAATAATACGTTTTCAAATCGTGGGCAAAACGGCGATTCATTTTTGAAAACAATTTTCTAACCGAATCCACATAAGGCGACATGGACCAACCGCCATTGTCAATCAGCAGCAAAACTTGTAATTTTTGGTCAGTTTTTTCTTTTTCAATCGGTAAAAAAATACCGCCTTCTTTCACCCCCTCAGTAATGGTGGTCGGAATATCCAAAAAACGCTCCGTGGATTCATTTTGAATGCCTTTCAGAAAAGCCAACGCCACATCTATATTATTGTCCTGCAAAATTTGGTGATTGTCAACGGGATAAAAGTTTTTATCGTTCAACACGGTACGAGCCATTTTGCTACCGCCTTTGCCGCCCACTCGTACACCGCCTTTGCCCGCACCACCGTTCCCGTAAGGCGACATGCCGCCCGTGCCAACCCAATGACTGCCGCCCGAATGTCGTCGGCGTTGCTGTTCCAACACTTTTTTCATGCGTCCCAAAAGTTCTTCAATGGATAGATTACTGTAATCAGCCGCTTTTTTCATGTCATCTACGGGTGCATCATCAGGCCCCTCAGTATCTGGACGGTTTGGGTCGTCATTTTGTAAAATATCTTCGCCCGTAAGCATTTTTTGAATGTCGTAGCTTGTTAGATGGACTTCGTTGAGAAATCTATCCACCAATTCACTCACGTTTTGGGCTTCGGTTTCATCCAAATCTTGCTCTTTTTTCCACGCTTCAAAAGCCTCACTGCGCACAACGGCAGCGTTCAGATTCTCTCCTTTTTTGACATCCACGCCTAAGAAATAGGCATAAAAAGCGGTCGTAAATGGCCCAAAATCCTTCGGCGCATTGCATACCAAGCCTTTTAAAACCAAATACAAATCACCCAAAGTATTGACAAGTCCTTTCTCAATGCTCTTTTTGAGCATTAATAAGGTTCGGACATCGCCTTGCAGCTTGTTCTCTCGGAGATATTGTGGAAGGCTGTTGAACATGTTGAATTAAAAATTAAGAATTAAAAATTGCTAATTGGGTATTTTTTTTAAGAAAAACGAAGAGGTAAAGGGGTGCGTTGGTTTGGCGTTTCGGATAATTGGATGGATGGGTTTGTGGGTTGCGCCTGACGTAGAGACAAGGCATGCCTTGTCTTTACAACCCAGAACCCATTCGTTCATTTATTCGAAATATGAAATCAACGCACCCCTTTACCTCTTCGTTTCTCTTAAAAAAAAATCTAATTTTGAAAAAAAAACAAAATACTGAGGGGTCTATTTTCTCGTAACGTATTGATTTACAAAGATTTATATCGAAATTGTTTTACGTTCCTTGTGAATCACCCCTTGTTATATGCCACCAATCTAAATTAATAAATTTTTCTTTTAAATAATTAATACTATTTTCTG
>JAYTMW010000601.1:0-2001 GCA_043728105.1 Saprospiraceae bacterium
TTTTTCATCCATTTTGCGGTCGCTTCTGCCACCCGCTGCACATTTTCTACGGTGTATTCATCGGCGATAATTGCCCGCCAACCGTCCGTTCCAAATTTAATTGGTTTGATAGCCATACTTTTTTGAGTTAATTTGATGAACAGAGTTTTAGTTTTTATTTCGATTTAAAACACTGTAATTAATTGAATTTCAATGCTTTAAACAATTTATTTTATCTAATTTTGATTTGAGAAAAAATATTAACGAGTAAATAATAAAGCGGTCGAATTAAGAGTAATGGTTTAGCAATTCCAATGGGTTTTAACCCATTGAAAATCAAGCACAATGGGTTGAAACCCATTGAGATATGACCATTTTCAATATCAATATGACCAACTTATTATTTACTCGTTTCACATTAAATCCTATTTTGATGCAATATACTGAGGGGTCTTTATTTTTTTTAATTAAAAATAAAAAAAACCAATTAAGATTCAACATTTACGTTTTCTCACTTAATTTGTTTAGGAAAATCTTGTAAACGTGTTGTTTTTCCAAAACGCCGCATACTCAATTTCAGCGCACCCGTTTTTGTATAATTTTGAATGTTGACAAATTTATGTCCCCAAAACACTTCTTCAGTGCCAAAATAAGAAAATTCCTTGTAAATAAACTCACGATGGGTTTCATCAAAAGCTTTTACTTGTATGAAAAACTCTAAATGTTCGTCTGCAAATTGTGTTTCACTCATGTTCCATAACGGACTTTTTTCATCAATTGGATGCACCACCGTCCACGGCACAGAAAGATAAGGAATGCGTTTTCGGAATAAAAATAATTGATAAAAACGCTTTTTCAAACGCCCTTCGTCCATTTCTAAACGAATCAAATCGAGGGTCACTTCCACGTCCACGAGCTTATTTTCAAACTTATTGGCGAGCATAAATTTGAACCCATATCCTTCTTTAAATCGCTCAATGACCGCCACATCCGTGAGCAAAACTTCGACCTGTGGTTTCGTAAATTTGGTATAAAACAAACCTGTTACAATAGAGAAAAAAACCAACCCTGAAAACGATTCAAAAGCGGCTAACATGTTGGAAGTCAAGCAAATAGGATGCAAATTGCCATAACCAACGGTGGTAAAAGTTTGGGTTGAAAAGAAAAAAACTTCTAAAAATTCTTGCCGTGCGGTTAAGTAATTGGGTGTGTTTTTTAAGCAACTTATGCCACCGCCCACGAGATAAAATACGGAAAAAAAGACGTTAATGATGACGTAAATAATGAGCGCATAAAGCAAAAAACGCTGCCACGAAATGTCAATCAAATGATCATAAGCGATGAATGATTTGGTGGTATCTTTTTCAACGTTCAGATAGCCCTCTCGAGTGAGCATCCGCACGGGGCGTTGGTTGTTATTTTGGTCTCTTTTTGGCATGTTTCAGAATGAATAGAATTTCCATAGAATGAATTGAATTAGAAACGGTATCATTATATTAGCATTTTTGCAAAAATAATGAAAAAATACTGAGGGGTCTCTTTCATGTAAAAAGTTTGATGTGAGAAGTACAAATTTTTCACGAACTTTGCAGAAATTATCACACCCATTATCCATTACTCATATCCATTATCCATTAAAACAATGTCTTACAAAGTAAAAGAAATATTCTACACCCTTCAAGGTGAAGGCGCACAAGCTGGAAGACCCGCCGTCTTTTGTCGTTTCACGGGTTGCAACCTCTGGACGGGGCGTGAAAAAGACCGCCCAAAAGCGATTTGCCAATTTTGTGATACCGATTTTTGGGGCATGGACGGTGAAAATGGGGGCAAATATAAGACCGCTAAAGACCTCGCAGTAAAAGTAAAATCCCTCTGGCCCAACCCCGTGGTAGGTAAGCCTTACGTGGTTTGCACGGGCGGCGAACCCGCTTTGCAGATGGACGAAAAACTCATAAAAGCCTTCCACGACGAAGGTTTGGAAATAGCAATTGAAACAAATGGCACAGTGGCTTTGCCTGATGG
>JAYTMW010000602.1:0-2030 GCA_043728105.1 Saprospiraceae bacterium
AATCGACGGAGATGAGCAACTTAAACTAAGAAAATGAACGAACAAACATGTGAGCGAGCAAGATTCATTTTATCCAACTTTTTGCAGGTATTCCACTAAATTTTGAGGCGTTTCAGCATAACCTTCAAAAATATTTATTGCTTGCTCATTATTGATTCCACTTGCATCGCCAAAAGCAAAATTTATTTTATTTTTAAGTATGGTTCTCGTAGAATTTGCATCTTGTAAGATAAGTTGTATAAACTTTATCAAAAAGCTTATTTCATATTTTCCTCTAAAAACTTTCTTGCTGTCACAACTTTGAAAATCAATTAATTTTGAATTCAATTGGTCTTCTTCAAATTCGGTAGCTTCGGGAAAATTTAGTTTTATTTTGTCTAATCCATAATTAGTTGTGACAGAATGTAAAGAAATATCCACGAATCCTTTTGGCAATTTATCGTCTAAATTAACGCCTGTTTGTTTTCCTGTTGCATTTCTAATTTCTACGAGACAAGCGTACCAAGCGTTAAAAAGCGTGACGGCATTATGAAATTCTCGTTGACGCTCAATAAAAATAGAAATACACTCATCGAAAGCTTGATCACTAACTTCTGACAAGTGAAATTCATTTGTTAAAATCTCCTTGAAAACATCAACTGAAACATAAAGATTTTCAATTGAATAGCAAGGTGTCTCAAATATTGGAGGATTTTTTGGACTCAAAGGTTCGTTGAAATCTCTGTCTATAAAAAAAGCCTTCTTATACTTCTCATATTCTGGACGATTCGTAATAATTCTATACGTTTCTAATACTTTATCTCTCCCACCACATTTTATGGGGTGATACTTTTCTGTATATCGCTTAATTCTTGGAACATAATAAGCGTTGTCTTTGCCTTCAAAAAAGCAAAACAAATGAGAAGACAATCTACTTGTGGATTGTGCAAACTCTAAAAAAGCAACTTGTGGTTTATCTTTACTTTGACGTAATTTCTCAATATATGTCATTAGGCTGTAATAGCATTTAAAGGTGTTATATATTCATTTAGCCCAACAGCATATTTATCCAATTCATTATCGAAAATGAAAGGTGAATGCGTGACCGCTAAAAGAAAATCGCACTTTTTAGAGTTAATAATGTCAGGTAGTAATTGTTTTTGCCAAGTCATACTCAATGATAATTCAGGCTCATCAAAAAGCACAATAAACCGTTTGTCTGATTCTGATAAATATACTTTTGAAAAAATAGAAATAATTTGCTTTTCTCCTGAAGATAATTTGCTTAGGGCTATTTCACTATCTGAATTATATGATTTAATAAATATCTTTATTGCGCTTTCGTCATAAAAAACTTCTTTATCTATCAAATATTTATTACAGACATCTCTAAATATTTTTACTGAATTATCTAATTCCTTTTGTTTTTCATAGATATCAATTAGCTTTTGTAATAGATATGCAGAAAGCGGATTCTTTAATTGTTTCTTAGCTACGATATCTTTTACATTTTCTTTTTGAGCTTGAGGTAATAAATTTCCTACTCTTGAAAGAATTATGTCTATATCATTTTCACTAATTTTATCTAAAATAATATTAGTTGGAGCCGTATCATCAATAACTACGCTTAATATATCTTTAGTAAATTGAGCTAAGCCTTCCTTCAATAACTTGTCAATTGTATTTTCAATTTTATTGAATCTTTTTTGCACATCGTCCATACCAAATTGAATAAGTGTATTTTCCGGACTTAGATTTAACTCATCGTCATCGTATCCCAAATTATGTAAATCCTCTTCAACTCGCCTGTAAGTTGGAAAATACATGATTTCAGTACTTTGAATTATCGAAGTTATATCATTTTTGCATTTATCTAAAATTGAGTTTAGTTTTTTAGGTTTTTCCATTTCAAGTTCATCAAAAGTTCTGAAAATTCTATGAATTGGATATTTATTTCTGAATTTGCCGTTTGAAATCATAAATTGATCTTCTAATTTACGCCAATCGCCTTTACTATGAACATACTTATTTCTTAACATTTCAAATTGAGT
>JAYTMW010000603.1:0-4034 GCA_043728105.1 Saprospiraceae bacterium
ATTTTCACGAGAAAAATCGCAAATTGAGTGGGCGCAAAAGATGAAAGACTACGTATATGAGTTAGGAAATGGAGCGAGTTATTCTTTTTCTGAAATGAATCAAAAATCTACCCTATCTTGAACCCAAAATTGAGTATTGCGTAGTTAGTAAAGCGTATTGCGTCGCAAATATTATGTTTCATACATTTTACTCATTACTCACGATGCAATACGCAATACTAACGAAAAAATAAATTGTATTAAAATGAAACCTGTCATTGCACCTGTTGATAGAGAAATCCTCAAATCCGAATTGACGGAGGAGAGATTTGCTCGAAAAACGAATTTTGGCAACAACAACATCTACATTCTCAATCATCACAACGCCCCCAACGTGATGATGGAGATAGGGCGTTTGCGTGAGGTCAGCTTTCGTTTGGGTGGTGGTGGCACGGGTGAAGAAGTGGATATTGATGAGAATGACACGTGCGAAGTGCCTTATGAGCAATTGATTGTTTGGGATATTGAAGAAGAAGAAGTAGTAGGTGGTTATCGTTTCATCCGTTGTGCTGATGCTTTTTGGGAGGACGGTTCGCTCAATTTATCAACGGCTCACCTTTTTCATTTTAGTGATACATTTGTAAAGGAGTTTGTACCCAAAACCATTGAGTTGGGTCGCTCGTGGGTGCAACCTGCCTATCAAGGTTCAGCCGATAGTCGCAAAGGCATATTTGCTTTGGACAATCTTTGGGATGGTTTGGGTGCATTGGTGGTGATGTATCCCGACATCGAATATTTTTTTGGAAAAGTTACGATGTACCCTTCTTACAACACAGAAGCTCGTGATTTGCTCTTGGCTTTTATGCAATTTTATTTTCCCGATAAAGAAAATTTAGTAAAACCCATAACGCCACTAAAACATACTTTTGACATTGTAGAGATGCAAAAAATGTTCAATGGCTTGGATTTTACCGAAGGTTTCCGTCTTTTAGGTCAAAAAACGAGACTATTGGGTGAAAATGTCCCGCCTATGATTAGCTCATATATGAAATTGAGCTTGACCATGCGCACGTTTGGCACTGCCGTGAATGATTTGTTTGGTGATGTTGAAGAAACAGGAATTATGATTACCATCAAAGATATTTATGAATCTAAAAAACATCGGCATATTGATTCTTTTTTGAAGGAGTTGGCGAAAATAGATTTAAAGTGATTTTTATGGACTAATTATTGAAATAATTTGTATTGAACAAATTATAAGAGTTCTACTAAATAAACGTTAAATATTTGATTATAATTGGAGTATTTTCTACATTTGCTCAAATGTCTTAATAAGAAAGATAATGTTACAAACCGTGAAGTTGAAAAACCCGCCTATAAAAGAAGCCTTAGTAAGTATTGTTTTCTCACATCCTTCAGGTATTAAGCTAAAGGACTTTGATCAATATATTCGGTATCTTAGTGATAAATATCCTGATAAAGAAAATCAACTAAGGAATACAATTTCTGTTCAAGTTGAATCTAATGAGGTCTCTAATGATGTTGAACCTATTGGATATGTTTTATCTTCAACGGATAAGAAAAATTATATAAGGTTAAATGTAAACTCATTAAGTATTCATCGAGTTGAACCATATGAAAGTTGGGAAAATTTACTCAGAGAAGTGAAACGAAATTGGATTAAATTCAGTGAGTTATTTGCCGATATTCAGATTGAACATATTAGTGTTAGATACGTTAACGTTATATCTATCGAGTTAAGTGAAGAAAATTTGAAATTTGAAGACTATTTGACATTACTTCCTCAGATACCAGATACCTTATCAAATGTTGTAGATGGTTATTTTATGCAGATAAAAATGCCTGATACTCTCAAGAAAATAGATTCAGTTATAACAGAGTTTTACACAATTAATCAAAAACAAATTGAAATAACATTAGATATTAATGTCATAAAAAATTTAGATGCGCCAATAGATTCGACAGAAATACTATGGAATATCTTGAGTGACTTAAGAGATTTTAAAAACAAAATATTTTTTAACTCTATTACCGAAACTACAAAAAAACTATGCAATGAATAATTTAGCAGCATATCCAACCAGTCAATATATTTTGCATAATGATATGAGAACAAGCATTGATGAGCAATATTATAAGTTCATTAATAGTTTTCAACGTCCTATTACGTCACCAAGTGTAATGGATGATTTGGATTTTTTATTTAACAAATTTATTAAGCTAAATCAAAAAATTACAGATAAACAAATCGTTGTACTCAATAGGACGCTGTCATATTTACAGTCTTTTATTACCTCAAATTCGTCATTGTGCAGTACTGTTAAATTAGATATAACTATTGATGAAGAAGTAGTTATCTATAGAAAATCTATAAATGGAATCTACAATATTATTATTGATACCGACGGGGATGTTATGCTTACTTTCGCCAGTTATAAAGATAATGGATGGAGAAATTTTTATGATAAAGAGGAATTTAAACCTTCTCATCATATTTATAATTTCTTCTCAGTTTAAAGCCTCATGTTACCTTTGTTAAAAGTGTAGTATAGTTTCTAAGCATTCTCTTAATCTTGTATCTTTCTGTTTGTATATATGAACGGTTTGTTGGTTTCTTTATCTATACTTCTCTTTATCCAGCTTAGTTTAAGACGAATAGTTGGTAAACAAAAACAGTCAGACGTACAACTAACTCCTGAAAAATGTACGATTCCTCACGTACCTCCTCACTTGCATTGGGACGGTATAACTGTCGTTGAAATTTTTTCTCATAATGAAAAGCTATTTTGGAGAATACAAAAAACTAACAATATAGACAATCCTTTCCTTTCAATTAAATTGGTAGATATTTCAGTAAATAGAAGTGGTAGTGAAGATGTGTTTTTCTGTAATGCTATAGATACATTGATTAATATTACAAATCCGAGTGAGACTCACTATACTAATTGTGATGTATTAGAGTTGTCCATAGAAAAGCAAAATTTGAATAAAGAGACAATTAAAAAGTTTAGTTCACCTTCAGAAATAGCTGAAGGTGAAACTCAATATTCTGTTGAACTACATTTAATTCATGATCCAATGCCTTGTAATAAAGCTCACTCTATGTTCAGATTTAAATTTGATGGAGAGTTCGTTAAATGGGATGATTATAAGAATAGTTTTGGTAAAGATACCCCTAAAGCCCTAAAACGATTAAGACAAATTTGTAAAGATGAATTATATAAAATGATTGTTAGAAGAATAGTTTGTTTTGATTAATTAGAACTTATCCTATTTTTACCTAATATTTTAGTAAACCAATATATTGAACTACTACTTTAAAATCTTACTACCTATATTATTTAACAATATTGAAATACACAGGAAATTATTAATAAAATATTCCCTATTAATTGAAATTGATTTCCAGCGAATGGTTTGGGACACATATTAACTTATAACTTACGCTACTATTATCCTTTCTTTCATCAATTCGATATTCCCCCCTTTTTATTCGATGTTCGCCCACCCATAAAAGACGTTTTTCTCCTACGAATCTGTACTTTTACGGATTATAGTTGCGTGTAAAAACCAACGTACATAACGCATTTCTAACTTTTCACAATAAAAAAAAATACCACTATGACTAAACGTCTTCTTTTATTTCTTTTAATGACCCCCCTCAGTATTTCCGTCATTTTCAGTCAAAAAATTGACCTTGAACAATGGAAAGCAATCAAAACCCGTAGCATTGGGCCGGGTTCAATGAGTGGGCGGGTCACGGCTATTGATGTTGACTTGCGCAATGATTGGATATACGTGGGTGCAGCCTCGGGCGGTGTGTGGCGTTCAAAAAATGGCGGCACGACCTTCGACCCTTTGTTTGACAAAGAAAGCACACAAAGTATTGGCTCTATTTCGATTAATCAAAATAACACATCTGAAATTTGGGTAGGCTCGGGCGAGGGCAACCCTCGTAATTCTCAAAATTTTGGTGATGGCATTTTCAAATCCCTTGACGGTGGAAAAACGTGGAAAAACATGGGTTTAAAAAA
>JAYTMW010000604.1:0-2824 GCA_043728105.1 Saprospiraceae bacterium
AGCAATAAACTTTTTGCCAACACAACCATCACATACAGCAGTTTCAAATTCAATACTTTGGCGGGTTATGAGCAAAATATTAGAGGTAAAATTGACCAAGCCAGTGGTCGCTACACATCTGGCATTGAAGATTGGGCAGGCAAAATGGAGTTTGATTACTCGCCTACACCCAATCATAGGCTGCGTTTTGGAGCGAGCGCAACTTACCATACCTACGTGCCAGGCGTTTTTCAAGTGAAAGCGAGCATTGATACGTTTAAAACAGATTTGACGTTGGGTAGTGACAAAACTTTTTCAACCGAGCCTTATGCCTATATCGAAGATGATATGCAATTTGGTGCTTTGAAAGCCAATTTGGGGGTTCATTTTGGTGGTTTTGCGGTACAAGGCGTATTTTATCCTTCCGTTCAACCTCGTTTGGGCTTAAATTATTTGTTATCAAACAACCTTTCAATCAAAGCATCTTTTGCTACGATGCAGCAAAATGTCAACCTTTTGACCAACGAAGGCGTGGGTTTGCCAACCGATTTGTGGGTGCCAAGCACCAAACGCATTGTGCCACAGCAATCGTGGCAAGCGGCTTTGGGTATCGCCAAAACTATTAAGGATGAATATGAGTTGAGCATTGAAGGTTTTTATAAAAATATGAAAAATCTAATTTCGTATAAAGAAGGGGCGTCATTTTTTGGTCAACAAAATAATTGGGAAGACAAAATCACGCAAGGCAACGGAAAATCTTACGGATTAGAATTTTTTGTTCAAAAAAAAGAAGGTAAAACTACGGGTTGGATTGGCTATACGCTCTCGTGGAACAAACGGCTTTTCGATGAACTCAATAGCGGTTTGGAGTACGATTTTAAATTTGACCGTCGCCACGATTTCAAAATTATCGTCTCTCACCAGTTCACAAAAAGATTCAGTTTCACGGGTACTTGGGTGTTTGGCACGGGCAACGCCGTGACCATACCGACCAATGTGTTTAAAATACCCGAACCAAATAATAATCTTCAATATCCTTACGTACGTGAGTATGAGGTGGCTTCAAGTGGCGAACGCAATGCCTATCGGATGCCTTCATATCACCGCATGGATGTCAATTTTGAGTGGACAAAAAAGAAAAAACGCCACACTCGTACTTGGACTTTTGGGGCTTACAATGTCTATAATCGCCCCAATCCCTTTGCCATTTTACCCGCCAGCCGTTTTAACGAGTTAACTCAACAAAGCGAGCGATATTATCGACAGCTAAGTATTTTTCCTATTGTTCCTTCTTTTGCTTACAATTTTAAATTTTAAAAAAATAAACGTAAAGAGAGAACCTCTCAGTATTTTGGTTTCTTAACACCGAATTTTCTATAAAATATTCAAAATCAACACTTTACAGATGAAAAATAAAATAATATTTATACTAAAATCCGCCATGATATTTTTCACTTTTGCCTTATTGGGCAGTTGCGAAAGTTTTTTTGATTCCGTCGTGGAAATAGATTTACCACCGTTCAAACCCCGCTTAGTGGTGGCGGCATATTGGGAAACAGGCTCTGACTCGTTGGCCATTTTTGTCTCAAAAAGTAGAAGTTTGAAAGACAATAGTAAGTTCAATGTAAAAGACCCATTTGGTGGCTCTAACATTGGTAATTACGACACCGTTGCCAACGCCAAAGTAGAGCTATTCCGCAATGACCAGCTATTGGGTGAAATACCTAACTACAAAGTCGGGTATCATCTATCAAAAGGAAAATATAAAATTGATACAGCTTCGGGTGTGCGTTATAAAATAAGGGTGAGTGCGCCCAATTTACCGACCGTGGAAGCCGAGCAAGTGACGCAAGCACCTTTTAAAATTAGTCAAACGCTTTATAAAAAAGATGGTGCTTTTTTTCAAGACCCGAATGAACCATTTGCTTCACCACGCAAGGGTGATGAGTTCAGTTTTCAAATAGATGACAACGGTATTGATGAAAACTATTACAGCATTGGCTTTCGTGGAAGTGACTTATTATGGTATCCAAAAGATAATATCAGTGGTCAATTCATTTTAAATTTATATCTAAGTAATTTAGATCCATTGGTTGAATCAAATTTTTTGGATGACAAAATATTTAATGGTAAAGTTTATCGGTGGCGGCATTTTTCGGAAAATTACTTTGGCGGCAGTGCAAGCGGGCCGCAAATTGGTGACACTCTGAAGTACTCAATAAACTCGCACACTAAGGATTGGTTTTTATTCAACAAAACCCGTCAGTTATATTTTGATGCAAGAGACAATGTATTTTTCTCCGAACCCGTCATTTTTTACACTAATATTAAAAACGGCGAAGGTATTTTTTCTATTTCATCCAAGCAAGATGTGGTGGCGATTTTGAAATAAAAGCAAAAAAAGTTAAAAATACTGAGGGGGTATCTTCGTTTGAGGAGATACCCTCAGTATTTTCAAGAAATATAACCCTACCATTTCGCCGTATCATTTTGATTGTTTAACTTTGAAAAAAGAAGTACCGTTTAGTAAGTTACCCTTGCATAATCACCTGATTATCAATTATTTACACTATCCATTATTAACTATCCGTTATCCATTAAAAACAAATGAACAAAAGGAAAACAATCGAACAACATGCCATTCAAGAGCAATTGCGCCTACATACACGGAGGTTGTTTTTAAAAGAATGTGCCTTTGGTTTAGGCTCTTTGGCGTTAGGTAGTTTAGTGAGCGGTTGTGGCTCATCGCCAAGCACACCCCTCAGTATTTTTGACCCAACGCAACCGCTTGCACCCAAAGCACCTCCTTTCATAGGCAAAGCTAAGTCGGTTATTTACCTTCACA
>JAYTMW010000605.1:0-7294 GCA_043728105.1 Saprospiraceae bacterium
AACTAATGTCGAGAGACTAAACCCCAAAAAACCAAATGAAAACAATATCTTTGAAACTTTAAACGTATAAAGTTTTGTTATAATCTTATAGTATAGAATAAAACAAAAATCATATTTAAAAATCACAATTATCTCAAAAAACAAAAAATTGTATTGAATTATGACTCTTTTTGAACGTAATTTGAATTATTCAACAAACATATATATTAAGACGACATTTTTTAAAAAAGGCACATTTCAGTTTAAAATTTTCATTTAAAAACCAAAAGCATCTGAAATATATGTGAGTTTAGAGGGGGAAACCTACAAATGCTTATTTAGATGTAACGTAATAAGAATTAAAAATGTTCACGAAACAGTAAAATTAACAAACATTTTTTATTTATTTGATGTCACAAAGTTATATAAAATAATTCATTTCACAAACGCTAATTATTATTATTTTTTTTTCTTGACGAAAACTAAGAATTATATGGGTCAAATCCTTCAAAATGTATGTATATGATTTGTTTCAGATATAAAAAATTAGTTGTAATTGGTTTTAAGCGATTCCTTTTTTTCCCATTCACTCATCATAAAATCCAATTCTTCGTTGAGAGAATGTCGTTCAGAAAAATCTATTTTTAAATTTTTAATCAACTCATTCACTAAAATGAAAGCCTTTTTTTCCAAATAACTTTCTAAAATAGTGCGAATGCGTTGCGCAGGCGGACGACCTAAATGAGAAAATAAATATTCATCAATTACTGCTTTATGCACATCCATACCCATCGCTGTATCGAACTTCCACAACTCAACACCAAATCTTCGTAAAAGTTCAAGAGATTGGAATTTTTTAATCATCTCAATCAGTTGGCTATATTGACTTTCCTCAAAGTAAATTGCAGCCAATAAATCTCTGATTTCTAATCTAAAAGGTTGGTTTTCAATATATTGCGTTAGTTTTTGAATTTTTGAATCTGTAATTTTATATTTTTTTAACAACTTAAAATAAACGATGTTGTAAGTTTTCATCAAGCGACTTTCTGCGTAACGCAACACCCCCTCAGTATCTGCTTCATTTTGAGCAATTTCTAATAGAATTTCTTCCAAAATTGAAGCGGTCGAATTATCACTTTTAAAAATATTCAAGCCATTTAAACATAAGTTTTTTGCCAATACCCAATCTTCTTTTTCAATCGCATTTTTAATGGCAAATGTCAACACATCAGGGTTTTGAGCTGATTTCATAATTAGTTGACTTGCCTCCTCCACCTTACCACTTTTTTGCAAAACTTGTATCTTGTGGGTCAGAAGTTTATCTCGCACTTCAACATAAATTCGTTGTGTAATCATTTGATTATCAATGAGTTGCAATATTTCATCAGTTTGCTGGTTGGTTGTTAGATGTTTATTTATCCAATCAAAAAGGCGATCTGAAAAACTGTGACGCACGTTTTGTCCATACTCTTGAATATAAAAATCCCACAATTGTGCCGCTAAATCTGGAGCCACCAAGACTTCACTGAACCCCCTCAGTATTTCGAGTAAAAGTATCTGTCTTTTTTCCAATTTTGGCTTTGGCGATTCTGATGAACGCAAATAACGATGTATTAATGGCAGTGCTTTTTTTACGAAAATGAAACTAAGTTGCAATTCACCACTCTTGAAATGCGTATCTGCCTTTTGCTTCAGCTCATCAATTAGGGTAAAAAATTGTTGCCATCCCTTTGGCGTTATTTTCCCTTTAGCATTTTTTATACTCTTTAAAGTGTTGTCTATCAATGTTTTATAGTATTCCTCTGAGTCGCCCGTCACCAAATCACCCGCAAATCGAGTTTTTAAAGCCAGCGCAAATTGTTTATCCATGCGGGCATAATCAGCGATAAATTCAATCAATTGAGGAGGCTCGATATTCTTTAAAATATTTGGAATGGTTAATTTTATATGTGTGTTTTCGTTTTCCGAAATTTTTTGTTTAGCAATACTTAATTTCCCTTCACGCTCGTTTGTTTTTCTTTTTCTCAAACTCAAAAGAGCCGCAGCAATGTGAGGGCAAATGAGGGTTTTAGAAAAAATGGCACAATCGCAGGTTGCATTTTTTACTTTCGACCCCATTAATTGTATTTCCGATTCAATCAATCCGTCTTTTTCTGTATTGAATCGAGCTACCCACAAACTTTTATCCACCTCAATCATACGGGCAGGATTGTGGCTCAATAACAACTCGCCTTCTACGACCACGTCATCATCTAAATATTGTTCAATATCGGAAAGTGGAAAATTACCTTTCATGCTGTTTATTGTTCACCTTTTTTATAATTTCGCCGAATGAAATGTTAAAAACTTACAAATTAAAGGTACAAGAATTTAGTTTGCAAGTCAGAATTTCAATTAATTAAAAATAATATTTATAAAACCTTGATAATCAGATTGTAACGTGAAAAATTTATTTTTGATACGCCACGCTAAATCGAGTTGGGCTGAAATTGGAGCAAAAGATTTTGACAGAGTTCTCGATGATAGGGGCAATCGGGATGCGCCTAAAATGGCAAAAATACTGAGGGGCCTCGGCATTATTCCTGACCTCGTAATCAGTAGCCCAGCAAAAAGGGCGATAACGACTGCCCAATATTTTGCTAAGGAATTTGAAATTCCGTTTGAAAATATTGATGCCCAAGCTGATATTTATGAGGCAAGCGAATCAGATTTGCTGCATGTTATCAGAGACATTTCCGATAATTTCCAAACGGTTCTACTTTTTGGACACAATCCTACGCTCACTTATTTCCCAAATAAATATTCGGAAGACTTGATAGACAACGTTCCAACGTGTGGCATCGTTCAGTTGATAGTAAACGCTGATAAATGGTCGGATTTTAATCAAAAAACTGTTTTAAAACAAGGTTTTTGGTATCCTAAAATGTTTTAGTTTTAACGATTTAAAGCCCATTCGAGTCTCTATTTACCCTCATTTTATTTTCATAGAATATTGAAAATCAATTATTTATACATGCGTAAATATATCTATTTAATTTTATTGCCTTTTTTAATTTATCAATGCGCTAAGAGTGAAAACTTACCGTTGAAGGAAATCACATTATGCGATATTTTGACTGATATTCACGTTGCCGAAGGAGCCGTTGACAATGAATCTGCGGAGATGAAAGACAGTATAACACGATTATATTACCCCCAAATTTTTGACAAACATGGCATCAAACAATGGCAATTTGATTCGGCAATGTCCATGATGAGTGTAAACCCTCTTTTGATGGAAAGGGTTTTTAAAAAAGTGATTGAAAACATAAAAAAGAAAAGTACCACTGATTCGTTGGCTCAAAAGAAATAATTTTTTTATTTATTTAGTCGAATATATTTGTAGGACATAGAACGTTGCGTTAAAAACCTTAACGAATTTTTTAAAAATTTCGTTAAGGCAATTTGTAAAAATAATTTACCCAAAGAAACGAGTTAACTGCTCAATAACTTGCGTCAAGTTTTAAACGCTGTCCATTATCCACAAGTTTAAAACGTGAAGTAAATGTGTCTTTGCGAGGAGGTACGACGAAGCAATCTGTTAGTTTTCGCAGGATGTCTTTTGCCAATCTTACTACAATTGCGTAATTTATTGACTATTTCTACTTAATTTTGAGAAGAGAGTCGCAAGTCAAATAACAGATTGCTTCGTCGTACCTCCTCGCAAAGACACGTTTGTTTTTATGTTTTAGATTTGTGGGTAGTGGACAGAGTTTAAAACTTGACGCAAGTTGTCGCTAATTTCAAACACATCGTGGGTATATTATTTTTTACAAATTCCCTAATGTAGTATCCGCTAAAATTTTTAAATGCGCAATTAATTGAGTCAATGCTGAACAATTTTGTAAAAATTAACCCTATTAACCTTATCCATTTTATGACATTTTCTTGACTTCCAATCTTTGTTTATTCTTCTTTCCTAACTCACCTTTGCACTGTCAAATTTGATGATAGCATATCTAACTGATTGATTATCAATCAATTATTATTTAACAATTAATAACCTAAATCTAATTTTTTATGAAAAAAGTCTTTGCATTCTTAAACATTTTTACATTTTTGGTTTCTGTTTCTACCGCACAAGTGAAAGATACTGTTTCGATGGGGCCAGGCTATTCAAACATGGTTTGGTACGATATTGAAAATGACGTAGAAACTAAATTGCCCGCCACTACTTGGGATATTTCGATTGGCATGAGAGCATTTGATGCAGCAATCGGAGTAAACGCCAATAACTCGACCATCACGTATTATCAACCCGTCAACACCATTGCAAATTGGGCGAGCGTAGTGGCCGCCGACACGAGCAAGCTGTTGAAACCGATTTATAACAATGATTCTTCGTTTACGGTTGGTGCGTTTAATAGCACAAGTTTGGACGGCAATGTTTTTGATTATGGATGGGGAAATTACGGGCAAGCTACTCGTAATGTAAAAGGTGATTCTGTCTATATTTTGAAGACAATTAAAGGTGATTGGAAGAAAATTGCTTTTATTTCTTTGAATTATGACACCATGTACACCATTAAGTATGCCAATTTGGACGGCACGAACGAGAAAAATTTAGACATTAAAAAGAAGGATTATCCAAAGAAAAACTTTATTTATTTGAGTATTTCGGACGATAAAATCTTAAATCCAGAACCTGACAACGACAAATGGGATTTGCTCTTTACTAAATATCACGGTTTGGCACTTGACCCAACGGGCAAGTATCAAAACTATACCCTCACGGGCGTTTTGCAAAATACGGTGGTTGTAAATGAACGTGGTGTGAATAGGTCTATAGGTGCAACCGTGGCTGAAATCTATGGCAAAGACCTTACGAAGGAGACATTTGATACGACTAAATTACGTCCTGAAATAAACGTTATTGGTACGGATTGGAAACTTTTTAACCAACAAACCAATCAATGGACAGTTTCAGACACCACTACATTTTTTATTAAGAATCGTAACCGTAAAACGATAAAAGTTAATTTTTCAGGGTTTGGCGGTGCAACAACGGGTAATTTTATTTTTAATAAAAAAACATTATTCCGCACAAGTACAAAAGATGTTTACAGCGGTGCAGAATCGTTATCTATTTATCCTAATCCTTCAAATGGCAATGATTTGACGGTGGTTTATGACTTAGGTAAAAACACACAAAAGGCTGATTTTCAATTGGTTACGTTAACAGGACAAACTATTTACAGTCAAAAAGTGCAAAATACTGAGGGGGTGCAACAATTTACTTTACCTCAATTGAACTTGGCTTCGGGTATGTATTTTGCGGTGATGCAATGGAACGGAAAGTCGGCGATTCAAAAAGTAATTATCAAATAGATTTTAAGGAATGAAACAGAAAGAAAGTCCTCCATTTAGTGATGCTTGCAGCTTCATTAAGACAGAGGCATGAGAGAATTATTTTTTTGAATAAAGGATTATATTTTCAAGTAATATCGGGCTATATTGCTTTACAAATAGAATTATTTAGTCGTAAAAAGAATCTTATAAATGGAGAAGTTTATTTCTGTTTCATTCCTAAGTATATTATTTATTGAAAAAATTGAATTTATTGAGCGTAAGGTAACTTAAATGTTGTCTTACGCTTTTTTTTTGATTAATTTTGAACCCAACCCAACCTTTTATATTGGTTTGTGAGTCTATGGAAATAGTTCGAGCAAATAAAAATTTTGTAATCTTTTCAATTTTCAAAAATGAAAAAATATATAAATATCGTCATCCCCTCAGTATTTTTGGTTTTGGCAATTACTTTTCAAAGTTGTTTGAAAGATAGCTGCAGTGATGTTCAGACTTATACGCAATGGAATCCTGTCTATAAAACGGATGCTGAGATGAATGTTGCTCCCACTTTTGAAGTGGCGAGACAATTGCAAAATCCTGGTAAAATTTATTTTTACGATAATTATCTTCTTATAAATGAGCAAAAAAAAGGTATTCATATCATTGATAATTCCAACGTAAAATCACCTAAAAACATTGGGTTTATTAAAATTGATGGCAATATTGACATCGCCATTAAGGAAGATATGCTATATGTTGATAGCTACGACGATCTTTTAGCTATTGATATTACAAACATCACAGCCCCAAAATTGGCGAACCGAATCAATGCCGTTTTTCCAACCACTTTTTGGCGTGACCCTCAAAAAGGTTGGCTCGTGGATTATACGCCCTCAAAAGTGACCCGTGAAATCGAGTGCACCGACCCTCGACTTGGTAATTATGGATGGGGAAGAGGTTGGTTTAACGAAGGAGATGTTTTATATGCTACAAATTCTAAATCGTTTGATGTTGCATTGGGTAGCACCCCCTCAGTATCGGCTCGTCCAGCGGGTGTTGGTGGCTCATTGGCTCGATTTACTTTGGTATCGGATTACCTTTATACGGTTGATCAAACGTCGCTTAAAACATTCAGTATCAGTAGTTTAAATAAGCCTGTTTTATCTAATACAATTTCTTTTGGTTGGGGCATTGAAACCATTTTTCCGAATAAAGATAAGTTATTCCTCGGCTCAACTACTGGTCTTTTTATTATAGATATTGCAAATCCAATTGCACCAAAACTCTTGAGTAATTTTACCCACGCCCGCAAATGTGACCCTGTTTTTGTGGATGGGAATCTGGCCTACGTTACCCTTAACGGTGGCGGTGGATGCGGCGGTGTGGGCAGTCAGTTGGATGTGATTGATATAACAAGCCTCACACAACCCAAACTTTTGAAAACTTATCCGATGAAGCAGCCTAAAGGATTGAGTGTGTTGGAAAAAACACTTTACCTATGTGATGATGGTTTGAAAATCTTTGATGTTACTAATTCTCAATCCATTGACCAAAATCTAAAAGCCCACATCAAAGGTTTTGATTCGTATGATGTTATCAGTTTTAGCGAAAATATTAATAACGTAAAACAAAAAATTGCAATGGTGATTGGTGCGGACGGGTTCACACAATTGGATGTGACTGATCCACTTTCGCCGAAAGAATTGAGCAAAATTTCGGTGATTAAACAGTAACTAAAGCAATTTAATTATGCGTTGGCACTTCATATTTACTGTTTTGATGCAAACAATAGACGGTTAAAAAAAATGACTAAATGGGTTGATATAATTTTTGAAGTTGAAAAATTGAAAATTTTTCAGCTTCAAAAATTATATCAACCCGAAAAAACACCCCTCACGCACGCCTTTTGTACGCAGTACGAAACAGTGAGTGTAAATTGCTGAATTCATTCTAACTCATTGATAAACAAGTAGTTATGAAAAAAATA
>JAYTMW010000606.1:0-1710 GCA_043728105.1 Saprospiraceae bacterium
GTATAATAAGTAGTGGTGTAGGATTTCAAGTAACCAATGAAAGTATTGGTGCACGCAATGGTTTGAGTGCCAAATTTACGTATAATTATATAAAAAAATTAGGCGATGTTCAATTATCGGTTGGTGTTGCAGGCGGCATCCTTCAAGGGACAATAGACGGTGCAAAATTGCGTACACCCAATGGCGACTACAATCAAGGCGTGATTGACCATCAAGATAAGATATTGAACACCGCTGCACTAAATGGTATGGTAACAACGTTTGATGCAGGTGTCTTTTTCAAAAGTGAAAAAATTGATGCGGGTATTTTTTTAGGGGATTTGACCCAACCGACACTCTCTTTAGTCAGTCAAAAGGTGACTGCGGTAAGTTTAAAGCGTCATTATTCGGCTTATGCGGCTACTCGGTTTGATTTGATGAGTAGCCTAAGTTTGCACCCCTCAGTAATGATTCGCTCTGATGGCATACAAACTCAAGCAGAATTTTCAACTTTTATGCGTTTAAATGATAATTTTTTTCTAGGTGGTTCGTTCAGAGGTTTTAGTAAAACAACGCAAGATGCCGCTACAATTTTTGGTGGTTTCAAGTTGAGTTCAAAAATAATGTTGGCTTATGCGTATGATATCACGATATCAACATTAAAAAATGTGACGCAAGGTGGACATGAAATTGTGTTGCAGTACAATATTGGCAAAGAATTTGGGAGAGGGAAATTACCACCAATAATTTACAATCCACGTTTTTAAATTTTGAACTTACAAAAGGTAAGAAAGGGATTTTGACGCATTAAGAAAAAGGATATTTTACAATTTTTTTAAAATAATAGTCACAAAAAAATGACTTAGAACATACTTAATTGTCAGAAGCATCGTTTTTTTATGACATTTTAAAGGATATAGTTTGTAAATCAACGAATTGTATAAACAAAAACTTATTCAGTTATTGTATCTCTGCAAAACATTCTATATTTGGGCGTTTTTTTCAAAAGGGACAGCCTGGCATTTCACAAAATTGAGGGATAATCGAGAATTAAAGCAATGAAAAGACAATCAAAAGCACTTCTTCTTATGCTGGTTGCCTTGGGCCTTACTTGGGCTTCGTGTGGCAAAAAAGAGAACGGTCAGCTATTAGGCGCGAAAGATCGCCCGACTTGGAAAGGGATTAATCCTTTCGGCATGGTCTATATTCCTTCTGGGGAATTCCATGCAGGACCAAGTGACGAGGATATGAGCCGTAGTTACGTTAATCGTCCTAAATCTGTTTCTATACAGGGTTTCTTTATGGACGATACGGAAATTACGAACAACGAGTATCGCCAATTCATAGAATGGGTGCGTGACTCATTAGCTCACACCAAACTCGACCACTATATCGAGGGTGATGACGGCAAACAAATCGTTGACTGGGAACAGGAAATAGATTGGGAGGACGAAACGCTCGCAGATTTGTTTTACCAAGGTAAAGACAAGTTTGACGGTAGAACGGAGTATAATGCAGAGAAATTTGTCGTTGAGTATGAATACTACGACTGGCAAAAAGCGGCGCATTATAATGGCAACTGGCAACGCCCTGTTGATACGAAAGACCAAAGCAAGCGTTATTCACGTCAAGAGTTCATTGTAAAAAAGAAAGTAATCGTCTATCCTGACACACTTAGCTGGATTCGCGACTTTGCATATTCTTACAATGAACCAATGACACGTAACTACT
>JAYTMW010000607.1:0-2160 GCA_043728105.1 Saprospiraceae bacterium
AATTTCCACTAATACTTTCGTAGGCTCCCAATTTGCAGGAATTTCATACACGATATTTATCACATCGGGAAAATCTCTACCACCTACTCCTTCCGAATCGATCAATTCTTTTGATAGTATTTCTACTTTTGAAATAGTTAAATCGGTTTTTATTCCTAAAGTCATATTATTCAATTTCCACGCTGTTTTATTGAAATTTTGTGGTGTTATATTTTTTGAATAAACGTAAATCTGAAACGTTTTGGCGTTTGTATCAGCCAAATAAATTCCCATCTTTGTTTCATCAACTCTCACGTTAGTTTTGCCTTCACCTGGGATAAAAAGCCAACCAATATCGTCATTTTGGGCTTTCCAGTGAATTGTTCCCGTTTTTAAGATATGAGAAACCTTTCTGTT
This sequence comes from Saprospiraceae bacterium, assembly GCA_043728105.1. Classification (GTDB taxonomy): domain Bacteria; phylum Bacteroidota; class Bacteroidia; order Chitinophagales; family Saprospiraceae; genus JAAFJT01. Next base: position 397 of record JAYTMW010000607.1, read on the forward strand.
TCCCCAAAGTCCACCCATCATCCAATCTTTCTGAATAAATGCCGTTACTTTTTTCAATCTATCGCCTTCATAATAATTGGCGGTGGTTCGAGTAATAAATCTTGAAGTATCAAATTTTTTAAATTGTGAAAGTGCCTTCAATGGCATTGAAATACCCATTTCCAAAATTGGCACAATGAATTCACGCTCGTGATGCGTACCATCTTTTCCAGGAATAGTGGCGATTTTTGGGTCGTCCACTGCCACCGCAATCCAAGTTCCCAATATGGCATGGGATTTTTTCATGTCAATGCCATACGCTCTCAAATATGGTCCTGATACATTTTGAAGATTGGCATTATAAAAAGTAGCTACATCTAACCATAATTCCTTTTCGAGGACTTTACTCATTGATTTCATTTCGCTTGAAAATGATAATTCTCTCCACAATGCCAAACCCACGAAATCCACCCCATAATAAGTGGGTGAATTATACTCGCACAAGGTATTATATTTTAAAAAGTTATTAAATATGGCTCTGGCTTTCTCTAAACCCGCTTTTTTAAATTCTGGGATGTCAAATTCAGTGCCAACGTATTCCATCATAAAAGAACTCATGATGGAAATATTGTTATAATCGGGGTTTACATTTCGCTTGATTGCTCCTTTAACTGTACGAATCAAACATACTTCTAACTCTTTTCGTACATCTTCGGGGAGCTTTTGTTTATATTTATGATAGATAATTATTAAGTCTGTACCAATAAATTCTCGCATATTTTGGTCGTAATTTTCACTTGGCTTGCCATTCCCCCTCCAAACGGCATAATCTTGGCTTTTTTCGTCTAAGTTTTGAAGTGGAAAAATCCATTTTATAATTTTCACGGCATTTTCCAAATCACCCGTTTCGTTTCTAAATAACAAGGCAGAAGCCAAACGCATGATTCCCCTTGTTCCCGTATTTTCGTCTAATTTCAATTCCGAACTTTTGGGCATTTGTTCTTCCACGAAATCATCAAATAATTGTTTTTGGTGCGTCGATAGGGTCTGGAAAGTAAATTTTTTGACGTAATTAGAATCCAAATCTTGTGAAAAGACAGTGAGCGATATAAGCAAAAATATACCTGTAAATAAAATTTTCATTGGTTTAGTTGGTCGTGTGTGGGTTCTTTATAAAACTCTATATCTTAAAAAATTTCAACTCGTTCAAAAGTCATGTCTCTCCATTAATTAACTGATGCTAAGAAAAATTTAAGGTTGAGCATCTCCGATGCTATTTTGACCCACATTTTACTTTCTACAAAGGTTATACCTCTCCGAGGTAGTATGAAGTTAATTACCTCGGAGAGGTATAACCTTTGTAGAAAGTATAGATAAAGGCGATAATTTTAGCATCAGAGATGCTCAACCTTAAAAGTCTGCTTAACATCAGTTAATCAATTCCCATTTATCAAAATCTCTATCAACTGTTTGACCATCAATGGCTTTAATGACCCAAGTATCTTGCGGAGAATTGACATCGTAAGTGATTTTTTGACCATTAGGGAATTGAAATTGTGTTTTTAATTCGTTATCATTAGGATTATATTTTTCAAGGTTTTCTAAGAGCTTTTTTGCCTCAATGTTTTCAAAAATAGCCATTAGACCAATATTTTCACTGGAATAAACGGCAATGACGACCCCATCATTAGCTTCAAAAATTGACCAATTATTTTTTTGAGCCATTGGTTTGAAATTTTCTGGAACAAATACTTTCCCCGAAGCACAGGCAAAGTTTTTAAAAAC
>JAYTMW010000608.1:0-3364 GCA_043728105.1 Saprospiraceae bacterium
TTTCCCAATCTATTAAAACTTATATCAACCGTTTTTATTTCATAAAAAAGAATTTTAAGAAAATACCATAATACGATTAAACCTTCGGGCGCAAAGGTAGTCAAATATTCAAAACCGACAGACGTGAAGGAAACAACGGACGAAGAAATATTGTCGTTGCTCAATGAGCAAAAAACTTATGAACAGGGTTTTCGATTACTGATGCAAACGTATCAAGAGTCGCTTTACCGCCACGTCCGCCGTTTGGTGATAGATCATGATGATGCGCATGATGTGATTCAGAACACATTTATCAAGATTTTTAAAAATATTGAACGTTTTGAAGGCAAATCGAAGCTCTATACGTGGCTTTATCGCATCGCAACCAATGAGGCGATTACGTTTTTGAACAGTAAAAATCGTCGAGATACCGACACTTTGGATGACCCGAATGCCTCACACATGGCAAACAATCTGAAAGCGGACGTTTTTTTCGACGGCGATGAAATACAAATAAAATTGCAACAGGCTTTGACGACTCTGCCCGAAAAACAACGCATCGTTTTTAACCTACGCTACTACGATGAAATGCCTTACGAAGAAATGTCACAAGTTTTGGATACATCCGTTGGGGCTTTGAAAGCATCTTATCATCATGCGGTGAAAAAAGTGGAGGCATTTTTTACGGGAGTGGAAACAACAATTTAATTATGTTGATGTATTTACTCACTGTTTTAGCTTCGCTAAAAAGCGTGCTTGAAAATTTTTTCTTTTGGTTTGAGTTAATTTTTCAAATAGAAATTTTGAAAAAATTTCTATTTGAAAAAATTAACTCAAACCATATAGTCCTTTTTATTGTACGCCTTTTAGCGAAGCTAAAACAGTGAGTAAATACGTAAAATGGGAACTATATCCACTATTTAGCAATATAAAAGAACATGAAAGAAGATTTTGAAGAAGAATTAAGGAATTTATCCCCTTTTTTAGCCGATTTGAAAAAGCAAAAAAAGACCGACGGTTTCAAAACCCCCAAATATTATTTTGATACTTTAGCGGATAAAGTCATCGAAAATGCACAACCTAAAACGGAGGTAAAACCTGTTTATGTAGCACAACCGAGCCTTGCTACACGTGTGAGTGAGTGGATTGCAGGCTTGATGCAGCCCCGCATGGCATTGGCGTATGCAACTGTTTTGTTTTTAGCCGTGGGTGGATGGTATTTTTTCAAATCCACACAAGCGCAAACAATGGACAATTGCACGGAGTTAGCTTGTTTGCCACAAGAAGAAATTAAGACTTATATTTCTGATAATATCAATGAATTTGATGAAGAAATGCTTGTAGGAAATGCCTCAATTGCTGAAAATACTGAGGGGTCATCTTTGAGGCATTTAGATGAAAAAGAAGTCGAGCAATACCTTATTGATAACCTCAATGAAAGAGATTTAGAGAACTAATTTTTATGTAAAATGTTGACATTTAAATATTTATAAATATATTTTATTTTTAATAAATACTTTTTACTCACTACTTTAATTTTAAAAAAAAGAACATGAAGAAAATAATAATTGTCTGTTTAAGCATTATTTTATCGGTGAGTGCTTTCGCACAACAAGGTAAAAGAATAGAAGCTATGCGTATTGCTTTCATCACGCAACGACTGAATTTGACCTCTGAAGAAGCACAACAATTTTGGCCCGTTTACAATCAATTCAGTGAAAAAATGCAGCAAATCAAAGGACCTAAAATGGATACGCCTTTGGAAGACTTGAACGATGCCGATGCTGAAAAAATGATTCTCTCTGAATTTGATAAGGAAGCAAAAGAATTGGAATTGAAAAAAGAGTATTATCAAAAACTCAAAAAAGTGTTGCCAGTGCGCAAAGTGGCGAAACTTTACCGGTCTGAAAGAGATTTTAAACAAGAATTGGTTAAGTATCTCAAAGAAGCTCGTGAGGAGCGCAAGCAACAAAAACAAAGTAAAAATTGATTGTATTTGTGAATAAAAAATGAATAAAGACCACGCATTTTGGCGTGACTTTAAAATAGGTTTTAGCGTCTAACCTTTCGAGTAGCTTGTGCTATTCGGAAGGTTTTTTTTAGACCCAAAATTATATACGCTCAAAACTAATGTCACAGATTCAACCTAAACTTCTCGTTCTCTAATCTTTTTTCGGAATACTCTTTCCTTATGCGCTTAAATTTTTTTTAATAGCCTTTGAGATTTTTTTTGTTTTAATTTAATAAAAAATAAACTTTTTAATCCATTCAAAATCAATGAATTAGCTTTTGACATTTTAATTTATTGTCATTTATTGTTTAGTTTAATTCATTTTTGTTTGAAAAAAAGTTAGGAAGAAATAAACTCAAAGGTGTATCTTTAAAAAGAACTATTAACCATAACGCACATGAGACACCACAACACAGAACGACACACGTATCTCTCTAAGCTCATAAAAGAGTGTGAGGTAATGTCACAAAAAGGAACGGTAGCATTCCATGAGGAAACGGTTTATCTTGAAATGATAGACCTTTTGGAACAACAAGGAAAATGGCAACAAGCCAATAAGATTTCCGATGTTGCCATTGCTCAACATCCTTTCTCTACGGAGCTATACATTCGCAAGTCAGAATTGTTGTTAAATCACAATATGATTAGCGAATGTCTTGTCACAATTGACAAAGCAGAAGCCTTCATGCCCTTGAATTTTCATTTGAGGTTATTGAAAGCAGACATCCTCTCGTCTATGGGCGACCACGATGAGGCTTTACTCATTTTGTCTGATTTAGAAGGTGAAACAGAGTCAGGAGAATTGTCTGAAGTTTATTTGATGGAAGCGAGCATTCGTGAAGATTTGCGTCAATATCCTGAAATGATGCGGGCTTTGCGCCGTTGCCTTATCGCCAATCCCAAAAATACTGAGGGGTATGAAAAAACCCTATTTTTGGTGGAGCGCAGAGGTTTCCACAAACAAGCGATTGAGCTATACAATAAGCTCATTGATTTGGATGCTTACAACTGGCGTGCGTGGCGCAATTTAGGTTTTGCTCTCCGTGGCAACGACCAAATCAACGAAGCCATCGAAGCCTTTGAATATACGTTTGCGATAGAAGACAAATGCAAAATCGCCTACATGGAAGCGGCAGAAATGTTGTTTGACAAAGGCGAATACATGCGTGCTGTATATACGTATGAAAATGCCGTTTTCAACGCCAAAGAAGATTCGGAAACGATGATGAAATTAGGGCATTGCTACGAAAAACTCAAAGAACCAAAAACCGCCGTCTTGTTTTATCAACGGGCTTTAGAGTTTGATGACACCGTGGCGGACGTTTATTTCCGCATTGGTGAGTGCGCTCGCTCGCAAGGGCAACTCAAACAAGC
>JAYTMW010000609.1:0-1504 GCA_043728105.1 Saprospiraceae bacterium
CAGCAATGATGAAAGAAGTTTTGCGGTTTTAAGCGGTTTGGATGAGTCTTTTACTGAGGGGGTCAAACTGTTTGAGCATATTTTAAAAAATGTTGAAGGGGATGAAATACCTTTAAAAAATATGGTCGCCGACATCTTGAGTAAGCGCGATAATGATAAAAAAGACAAGCGCATCATCCTCCGTAATGCAATGGCGAGCTATGCCAAATATGGTAAAATATCGCCATTTACCGATAATTTATCGAAAGAAGAACTTCAAAATCTTCAACCTGAGGACTTGGTCAATGCTATTAAAAACTTGACGACTTTTGAGCATCGTATTTTTTATTACGGTACTAAAAAAGTGCAAGAAGTTGTTGAAATTCTGAATGCGGAGCATATTGTGCAACCGAAATTAAACTCTGCTACGCCAGCTAAAGAATATGCTGAATTGGATACTACTGAAAATACCGTCCTATTCGTTCATTTTCCGATGGTGCAAACGGAGGTTCTGATGCTTTCAAAAGGCACCCCTCAGTATTCGATGGCTGAAAATATACAATCAATTCTGTACAATCATTATTTCGGTTCGGGCTTATCGTCAATTGTTTTTCAAGAAATTAGAGAGGCCCGCGCTTTGGCATATTCCGCCAACGCCTACTACAGCAGCCCGCTCAAGCAAGACAGAGCGCATTATCTGCAAGCTTATGTGGGCACGCAATCCGATAAGTTGCAAGAGGCAATAACAGCTATGCACGACATCATTGAAGATATGCCGATTTCGGAAACGCAGATAGAACATGCTCGAATTGCCGTTTTGAAAACTATTGAAAGTGAGCGCATTACAAAAGCGAATATTTATTGGACGTATCGCAACAACCTTGAACGAGGCATCAAAAATGATATGCGAGAGGATATGTACAATGTCATCAACAACATGACTTCCGATGGTTTGAAAGCGTTTCAAGAAGCGCATGTGAAGGGGCGGCATTTCACTTTCCTCATTTTAGGCGATAAAACGAAGATTGATTTTGACTATCTCAAATCTATCGGTGAATGGGCGGAGCTGAATATGGAGGATATATTTGGGTATTGAAATTGAATTATATGTTGATTAAATTTAATTTATCATACGACAAAAAATATATTTTGAAAATTAAAAAAAATAATTCAAATGCCAAGATCATATTCTGCTTTTGACTATGAAGATTTGAAAGCATTAGGTTTAAAATTGATCGCAGACCCTTTGTTTGTTGGTGTAACGATACCGCCCGTTGTGCCAAGCGATTTTCTATTGAAATTGTTAGAAAGAAGCAAAAGGCAAAATATCCGTTCTGAAAAAGCCAAATCAGAGTTTATCATTTCGCCCATTATTACTGAATTGCAGGAAAACAACCGGGATAAATTTGCTTTTTACTCTGGTTATAAATTTAGTGTTGAGCCAAAATTAGGTCTAACAGGCTTTTGTGATTTCATTTTATCACTTGAACCCAAAGCCATAACGATTGAAGCCCCCGTTTTTTTT
>JAYTMW010000610.1:0-2054 GCA_043728105.1 Saprospiraceae bacterium
AAATCCCGAATCACACGGTTTGGCATCTGAAAAATGAAACGCCCTTCGGATTCTTCTTTAATGGTAATCCAACCCATGTAAAACAAGAGGCTGATTAAATCGTTTTCGGTAAATTTTTTTTCGAGGTTAAAAAAATCAGTAATTTGTGCGGTAAGTACCCCCTCAGTAGTAAGCTGTTTTAGAATTGGAATAAACTCATCTTCACGTTGTTGGATGTTAAAAACCTTTTTTACTTTGGTATAATCAGTAGCAATATTGGCATCTAACATGCGGGTTGGGTATTTCTTTTTTTCTTCATAATGCGAAGCAAAATACATAATCATATCCGAATTGTAGAGCCGCTCAGTTGCTTCACTGTGGAACAAGTAGCCATTATACCATTCTTTTAAGTCTTCCATAATAAGCGGTATATTCTCCTCCGTTGCACCGATTTTTTGGAGGATATATACGACTTCCTCTCGTTTAAAACCCAATAAATCATGGTATTTTAATTCAAGACTGATGCTTGAAGAAATATTAAACCCGCTCGTCATAGCATCAACGGTCAAAGGCGAAACGCCAGTGGCAAAAAAGCGATTGACGATACCTGCGTTGGCGGCATTTTTTATCATTTCATAAAACTTGCGGACGAAGCCCGAACTACCAATGATTGATTTGAACCGCTCGGTATCGAGACCTACCAGTTCGTTGGCAAATTGATCGTATTCGTCAATTAAAATATAGATGGGATATGGTATGTTTTTATTCGAATGAAGTTCAAAAAACCGTTGTATCATATCGGCGGGCGTGTCTGTTGCTTCTATTTTATCTCTTTCTATTTCTGAAAAATAAATTGAATACGCAGACATACAATTGAGTATGCCAGACCTCACATTCGCTCGAAAACCGTTAAATGTTGAAAGGTCTGTATCTACGTCAATACCTGCAAATTGTAAACGTAAAACCATATAACTATTCCGCAAAGGTGTTGGGTCTTGACCAATCGCTAAATGACCAAAAAGCGTTTCAAACATATCTTTATGCTCCACACCGTAGTAATAATGCAGAATTGACAACCACAAGGACTTGCCAAAACGACGAGGACGGACGAAAATAAGATTTTTGTTACTATGATTTTCCATCGTTTCTATAAACGCTGTTCTGTCAATGTACAGTCTTTGTTCCGTTATCAACGTTTTAAAATCCGCTTCTGAATAACCAATTATGGATTGCATCTCTTTTTTTATTAAAATGATATGAATGGGCGAAAATACACCATTTTGATGAATTTGTAATCCGCAAATCAAGAATAAACAATAGATGATGTTAGAAATCAATGCCCAATTTTAGAATAGCACTATGATACTATTTTGCTTTTTCCTACATTTGGCAAAATAAAAAATCAATACTATGAAAAAATCCACTCTATTCATCGTCCTGTTCAGTTTTGCCCAAATACTGAGGGGTCAAAGTCTTCCAATCGAAGCCTTTCTGTCCACGCCATTCATCACAAACCTAACAATTTCGTCCAAATCAGACAAAATAGCTTGGGTCGAAAATGAACGAGGTGAGCGCAATATTTTCATTGCTGAAAAACCAACGTACATCAAACGGCGCATCACTTTCAACGCCAAAGATGATGGTTTGGAACTATCTAATTTGATGTTCACATCGGATGAAAAAGCCTTGTTATTCGTGCGGGGAAATGCGCCACAATTGCGCTCAACAGCACCCCATAATCCTGCGCATTTGATGGAAGGTGGCGCAACTGTTATTTGGAAAATCACTTTTGAAGGTGAACGATTGGAGAAGATTGGATTGGGAGGAGGCCCCTCAGTATTTGAAGATAAAATGGTCTTCACACGAGGCGGACAAATTTTTATCAAGAACCTCAATGACACGATGCAAGCTCGGCAGTTATGCCAAACAAAAGGTGGAGCAAGTCAATTGCGTTGGTCACCCGATGGTCGAAAATTGGCTTTTGTGAGCAATCGGAGTGGACATAGTTTTGTAGGTATTTATGATTTTGACAAGAATGATTACACTTTTATGACCCCCTCAGTAGACAACGATAC
>JAYTMW010000611.1:0-1536 GCA_043728105.1 Saprospiraceae bacterium
TGAATTAGGTGCTGTGTTAAAAACCAAGAATAATCAGATAAAAAATTACATTTACGATAAATTAGGAGGCACATTAGAAATTTTGTGTCATCCAGTGTAGGCAGGGTCAGACCTGCCTACAAATTTTTGATATTTTTATAAACTGATTTGAGCTTGACTGATCAGACTTTGATTTTTTCTACGTTCTTCAGAGCGACAAAATCAGAGACGAAGGCACAATTATTTTTAAACAAGGCATAAATGATAACGAGTAATTTTCTTTGAACGGCAACATAGCCTTTCATTTTAATTTTAGATGTTTCATAAACTCGTTCATAAAGTGCTTTAAAATATGGTTCATATTTAACGACTGAAATAGCTGGTAAATACAAGGCGCGTCTGATAAACCGATTCCCTTTTTTTGAGATATAATTTTTGCCATTAAGCGTTTCCCCTGACTGATTTTGGACGACATCGTAGCCTGCAAAACTGGTCAACTGAGCGCGATTATCGAAGTTTTCAAAGCCATTTGTTTCGGCAATGAGTATGGCAATGGTAGTGGTTGAAATACCTTTTATTTTTTTTATGTTGTTTACTTTTTCAGCTAAAACAGCATCGTTTTCAATACTTTGTTCAATCTGTTTTTCAACGTCTTGAATTTGATTGTCCAATAAATTGATGACCTTTTTTAGCCTTTTAATCGTCTCTTTGTGGGCATCGTGCGCCGCCGTTAAAGCGTGTAAACGGTTCAAAAGAGCTGTTCTTTCTTCAATAATAGCGACTCTTTCGCGGGTTAAGCCTTTTAATTGACGAATCGACAAAGCCGCAGGTTGCCACAAACGCAGTTCGCGTTCCAAGCCCAAGAGCGCCAACATCTGCGCATCTAAACCATCCGTCTTTGATTTAACGTTATGGCTTTTGATGAATAATTTGGCTACATTGGGTAAAACAACATGAACGGAATAGCTTTTTTCATGAAAGAAATAAGCCAGATTTTCATAATAAACACCTGTCGCCTCAAGCGTTAAACTAAAGGATACTGAGGGGTCATTTTTTTGCTTAATCCACACTAACAAAGCAGCAAAGCCTGCCGTTGTATTAAGAAAAGTTCGACTACCAATAACCTTGATTTGACGCCCCGAGAACTCTTGCGAAAAACAGACTTTTAAGTCTTTCTTCGCCACATCTATCCCAACACTTTGGCGAATAGGTGTCGCTTTGACAGGGCTTTTTTTACTCATTTTGGGTGCTGTTTCAGGGCACACTTGGGTTGCATTGGACATTTGAATAAGGTTTTGACATGAGTCATTTTAAAAAAAAATTGTCGGTCACTTTCATCGTCTTCTCTCGTGAGTTATACAATCTGCAACGATATAACATTGCGACTTAAGTGCTGTTCAAACTCTAAAAGTGCCTCCCAAGATGCGGTCTCACTAATTCACTGCATATTCCCTAAAAGAATTGCTAAGGATTTGTTACCTATCATCTTGCGTTATCAAATGTACTAATTTTGTCAAAAATATACTCTATTTCTAATGCAACTCAAACATACGAGGA
>JAYTMW010000612.1:0-8562 GCA_043728105.1 Saprospiraceae bacterium
CCGAAAAAGGATAAAGCACCCACAATGAGTCATAATTTGTTGAAAAACAAAATATTTCCGCACGTTGGAGACGGTATTCCGACCATAATGTTGCTTCTCGACAATTTGCGTTTGGATCAATGGAAAGTGATTGAGCCGTTGATTTCTGAAATGTTTAGGGTGGAAGAAGAGGACTATTTTTACTCGATTTTGCCTGCAACAACACAATATTCACGCAACGCTATTTTTGCGGGCATGATGCCTGCCGACATTGATGCCCGCTATCCGAATTGGTGGTTTAATGACAATGAAGAAGGCGGTAAAAATTTGCGTGAGCCTGATTTGTTGACGGAAAATATCACAAAAATAATGCGGAAAAGTTGGAAGCATGATTATGTGAAAATCACGAATGTGGCGCACGGCAAGCATTTGGAAGATAATATTTTGCATTATCTAAAGAATGATTTTACGGCTATCGTATATAATTTTATTGACATGCTTTCTCACGCTCGCACGGAAATGGAGGTGTTGAAGGAGTTGGCAAAAGACGAAAGAGCGTATCGTTCATTGACTCGTTCTTGGTTTTTGCACTCGCCACTTTACACGGCTTTGCAGAAAATTTCGGAGAAAAAAGTACGCCTTTTTGTGACGACTGACCATGGAACGATTCGTGTAAAAACGCCTTCAAGAGTAGTAGGTGATAAAGAAACGACGACGAATTTGAGATATAAAGTTGGTAAAAATTTGCAATATGATAGACGGGATGTTTTGGAAATTAGAGACCCCAAAACAGTGGGTCTGCCGAGACCAAATATCAGTTCGACTTTCATTTTTGCGAAGGAAGATGCCTACTTTTTATACCCTAATAATTACAATCATTTCAATAATTTTTATCGCAATACTTTCCAACATGGCGGTATTTCGATGGAAGAATTGATTTGCCCTGTTATTCGTTTGAGTAATAAATAGTAGGGCGTATTGCGTAGTTTGTATTGCGCATTCAGGTTCGTAAAGTATTGATTATCAAGGTTTTATATAAAATATTGAGGGGTATGTTGACAAGTTTTGTGTCAATCATACCCCTCAGTATTTTGAGCGTTTTTATAAAAAAGACGTACCTACTTAGTCACAAAAGGATTTTACACGGATTAACGGATTTATAGGATTTACGGATTTTTTTTAGGCTCTTTTGATTGAAATAAAATCCGTAAATCCTATAAATCCGTTAATCCGTGTAAAAATCCTTTTATGCTAAGTAATTACAAAAAGACTATTAAAACTTGGGTTAAGTTTTAAACTTGACCCAAGTTAATTAATAATCTAAAACTACTTATAAACCCTCGATTCCTCCAAGTATTTCTGAACTGCATCTGTCACAAGATATTGAACAGATTTGCCTTCCGTTAAGCATTTGCGAATATACGTAGCGGAGATTTCCATGAGTGGTGCTTCAAAAACTTTCACACGCTCGTGGGTTGCCAACTCACCCAATTCGTACTGCGGACGCTTATATACGTATATGTCGTACCCCCTCAGTATTTGCTCATAATTTTTCCATTTTTGAAGCGTCGCAATATTATCGCCACCCATGATAAGCGTGAACTCGTGTTGCGGATATTTTTCTTTTAGATATGCGAGCGTATCAATGGTGTAACTCGGTTTTGGCATTTTGAATTCGATATTACTTGCCTTCAACAAGGTGTTTTCACCAATCGCTAATTGCACCATATTCAGACGGTCACGGTCACGGGCGAGTGTGTTTTTAGGTTTCAACGGATTCTGCGGACTCACTACGAGCCACACTTGTTGCAAGTCGGTTTGGGTCGCCATATAGTTGGCGATGATGAGATGCCCCACGTGGATGGGGTTGAAAGAGCCGAAGAATAAACCTATTTTCATGTATGATTTTGCAGTATGATTTGAGGGCGAATATAGATAATTTAGTGCATTAAATGACCTAAACATATTGCTTGTCATGCAAGAATATATCTAAAACCTTCGAGTAGTATGAACTACTTTACAGGCTTAGAGGGTTTTTTATTCACGTTGATGGCACTTTTTGAAGCGGTCTCAATGGGTTCGGAATTGGCATCTTGTAAGAGCCATTGTCCCTTAGTTTTGACGAGGAAATAGGTGCAATTGAGTTGCCCGATGTTGTCATCAATGACGCAATCACAGGTTGCTTTATCGCCTACTTCTTTGCATGTAATTTGTTGGAATTTAGGAAGATAAGCGACAGAAGGCTCCATTGAGTTAGAACTATCTAAACTCACGACGGTTTCAAGCGTTTTTCCTGTACTAATTTGCTTGGCTAAACCGTATTGATTCTGCGCAATTTGCGTTTCCCACGTGCGCACTACCTGTTCGGGCGTATTTGGTAGGGCAATTTTGGCGGTTTCACTTGCAGATAACGGTTGATTTATAGATTGCGTGTTTTTATTTTTACAGGCGAAGGTTGTTAAGGCGATTGCTGTTACGAGAACTATATTTTTCATTTAATATTTTCAAAACTATATCAAAAATGAGGACAAACTACATTACCACTCAACACAAAGTCCATACCACGCTTTTCAATTTCACTGCGGACTCACTTTTACACATGCAATTTGTCTTTAATGTGTATTTACAATAGCAAAGTTACGTCATTTAGGCTTTGTAAAAAAGCTAAACTGCCATTAGTTTTTACATATTATTTATTGATATTTTATAAATAATTTTTGATTGTACAAGTATGTTTTTTGAAAATTAAAAATGAAAAATTTAGAATTGAAAATTGTAGCGTAAGTTATTGATAGTCAATGAGTTGTGTATATTATTTTTTATTTTTTAAAAACGCTTGAATATCGGCAGCTACTTTTTGCCACCCCTCAGTAGCGAAAAGGTTGTGTGGTGCATCGGGATACATTTTTTGAGGTACCTTGTAAGTTTTCACGAGTTCCGTTTGTTCGTCGGGTGGAAAAAACCAATCTTTCCCTGCCGACACAATCAGTAAAGGCGTTGTGATTTTTTTAGGTTTTATGAGCCATTTATTCAACATGCCGAGATAGGCAAAAAATGATTCGCCTTGTAGTTTTGAAGCGGCGGCGTTTACGATTATGTCAGATGTGTCGGGATTGAAAAATAGGGTGCGTGCTTTTTGTGGCGTATTGCTACAATGCACCCGCTATTTTGAGTAACCATATTAACAGACAAACCAATGCGACTGCGCCTAAAATATAGGCAAAGCTGCCAAAGCCAAAGGCTCTAAAAACAACGCTGACTAAGAAAAAAAGGAGCGTCAACGATAGCCATTTTTTTACAGGATGATTTAGATCAATATCACCTCGTTTGAGTTTTTGAATCAAACGGTTTTGCTTTTTTGATACTTTCTTTACGGTATTATCTCTTTCAGTAAATTGATTTTGAGATACCTCTGATTGTGTTTTTACAATAGCAAAGGCTTTGTTTTGGGAGAATAAAAATAGTGAGAAAAAAAGCAACGTAATTTTTATATAATTCATAAGTAATTGATTGTTAATGATGTAAAACTAATTTTGATTTTTTGAAATACCTAAACCTAATATAATCCAACCTAAAATAAAGAGTAAACCACCTACGGGCGTTATTGCACCTATCCACTTGACCCCCTCAGTATTTAAGGCATTGAAAAGGGTCATTGCATAGAGAGAACCTGAAAAAGCGATGATACCGAAGAAGAACAGCCATGCCGCCCGCTTGATTAAATTATGTTCAATCTGTTGTCCAATAATTGCTGCGATAATTATTCCGAGGGCATGATAAAATTGATATTGTACCCCTGTTTTGAAAACGTCGAGTTGCTCTGGTGTAACGATTTTCTTTAAACCATGCGCTCCAAATGCACCCAGTATGACAGCCATTGCAGCCATAACGATACCGAGTAATAATATATTTTTCTGTTTCATTAAGTAATGGATAATTAATAATTGATAAAGGATAATCTTGTAAATAGCTGGGTTATTAAAACTTGTCAAAGGTAAAAAATAGGGTTAGTATCTATGTATTTCTTTTGGTTTAAATTTTTTTTTACCTTTTGTTTTTATTGAAAGCCACCCCTCAGTATTTCCAATAAAAAAAGCCAAGAGACACAGCATCTCTTGGCTTTATATTTTCAATCTAAAAGAAAATTAAACGTTTTCTTTTAATGCTTTTTTCTTATCACTTTCTGTTACTTCTGGTTTATATTCAGACAAATCCAAATTCTTTGAGAAGTCCATCATTACTGGTGCAGCAATGAAAATCGAAGAATAAGTACCCGCTAATAAACCAACGAACAAGGCAAAAGCAAATCCTTTGATGCCCGCACCACCCACGATGAAGAGGATAAATGTTACCATCAAAACCGTCAAAGAGGTAATGATTGTACGAGATAAAGTTGAGTTAATCGCATCGTTGATAACACTCGCCATAGGCTTGTTGGTGTATTTGCGCATGTACTCACGAATACGGTCATAAACGATAACCGTGTCGTTGATGGAGTAACCCGCAATAGTCAACAAGGCAGCGATGAAATCTTGATTGATTTCCATACTCCAAGGCACGAAACCATGCAATAAGGTGAACAATGAAACCGTAATTAATACGTCATGGATAGCCGCAACAACGACACCCAAAGAATATTGCCAACGATTGAAACGAATCAAGATGTAAATACCAATGAAAAGGATACCTATAACTGTTGTCCACAATGAGCTTGACTTAATGTCATCAGCAACAGTAGGCCCTACTTTTACAGATGACTTAATGTGCGTGCCACTGGCATCTGAATTTTTGAACTTGTCGGCATTTAAATTACCACCAACTACTTTATTTACACCTTCATATAATTTTTGAGTAACTTGCTTTTGAACATCATCACCCGTTGCATTAATCATATATGAGGTTGTTACGTCGAATGTATTTTCAGAATTAACTGATTTTACAAGCGGTGCTTGATTGTCGAAAGATGCCGTTAAGGCACTACGGAGTTGGTCAGCATCCACTTTGCGGTCAAGTGCAATTTCATATTTGTACCCCCCTGTGAAGTCAACCCCTAATTCAAATCCACGTGTAAAGAAACTTACCGCACCTGCTAAAATCAAAACAGCAGAAAATAAGTATGCTTTTTTACGTAAAACCATCCAATCCCAATTGATGTTTTTGAACGCACCTTCACTGAATTTTGCGAAGAAACGAATCTCATGACCTTTAGCTGTCAACCAATCAACAATTAAACGACTCACTAAAATAGCGGTGAAAAGTGTGAATACAACACCGATTGCTAACACAATACCAAAGCCTTTGATGGGGCCAATACCTTGCCAAATCAAAACTACTGACGTTATGAATGCCGTTAAGTGACCATCAATAACCGCCGACATGGAATGTTTAAAACCATCCGATATGGCCTGTGCCGTACTTTTCCCCTCAGCCAATTCCTCTCGAATACGCTCGTATATGATAACGTTTGCGTCAACCGCCATACCCATTGTCAAAACGATACCTGCAATACCCGGGAGTGTTAAAACAGTTCCTAAAGATGTCAAAGCACCAATAATAAGGAACAAGTTTAAAAACAAGGCAACAATTGAAATTAAACCACCTGTGCTATAATAAACGCCCATAAATATCAAAATAGACAAGAAAGACAAGCCTAATGCCATAATTGAATTGCGGATATTCTCTGCACCCAATGATGGCCCTACGACGTTTTCTTGAATAATCTCAGCTTTTGCGGGCAACTTACCAACTTGCAAAATGCTCGCAAAGTCAGTCGCTTCTTGAACCGTATAATTACCAGTTATTGAAGAACGTCCTTCTAATATTGGATTGATTACCCGTGGTGCGGAAACTACATCACCATCTAAAACGATGGCAACCTCACGATTTTGGTCACGAGCGCATTGAGTAGTCAATTGACCCCAAGTTGCAGCACCTTGTGGATCCATTTGGAGCGAAACACCCATGCTTGAACCTTTGTCACCACTTTCTGGACGAGCGTCAACAATACGCTCACCATCTAAAGCTGCACCATCTTTGCCTGCTGATTTTTTCAAAGCGTACAATTCATAAATTGAACTTGCTTTTGCACCCGCTTGCGTTTGGATTGGATCTTTTGACCAAGCAAAAACCATATCACGTGGGAACTTTGAAGCAATTTCTGGTTGCTTCAAATAATTCGAAATGATTTCACGCTTATTTTTTTCAGCCAAGCCAACAACTGCCAAAGACATTTGACCATTGTTAGGACTAAGGTTTTGGAACAATGGCCCCGCTACTTTAGATTTGGTTGAATCTATTTTACCATTTAAGGAATCTATTTTACCTTCTTGCGATGCCTTCAACGTCTTATCTGCATCCATCAAAGCATTCGCCAATTGAGGATCAGAGATGCGATACACTTCCCAAAACTCTAAATTCGCTGCGCTTTGCAAAAATTTACGAGCCCGTTCAGGGTTATCCAAGCCGGGCAACTCGACGACAATTACGTCACGAGCCGCATCCAAAGAAATCATGGGTTGAACCACACCTAATTTGTCGATACGACGCTTCAAACGGGTTTCAGTTTCCTTAACCGTTTCATTGGCTTTGCGACGCATTACTTCTTGCACTTGCGCATCCGAAGATTCAAGCGTCAACAAACCTTTAACAGCCTCTCCACGACCAAAGATGCTCGCCAATTTGCCGTCACCGGCTAATTTTTTGTACTCTTGAACAAATAGGCTGATGTAGTCACCTTGGGATTGTGTTTGCGCTTTGCTCGCATTCTCTAAGGCATCTTTGAAATTTTTATCTTCGCTTTTGCCACTTAAAGCTATCAAAAAATCCTTCAAATCCACTTGAAGTAATACACTCATTCCACCTTTAAGGTCAAGACCCAAAGCCAACTGACGGGATTTGCAATCCAAATAAGTGTATTCGCCCAAAAGAGGCAATTTTAAGATTTTTTCGCTCGTCATAGAGTCAATGTAGCGAATACGCTCCGCCCTCATAGCCGAATCACGGGTTTCAGGTGAAGCCATTGCCGCTACTTTTTGAGCCGCCGCCTCAGCTTGTTTTTCAACCTTATTGGTAGGGAAGTAGAAAATAAATTGCCATGCGCACACGAGCAATAACAGAATTAAGAAAAACTTAATAAGACCTTTACTTTGCATTTTACTTAAAATTAAGTTTTAAATCATACCCCTCAGTATTTCTCGATATAAATTGGAAATATGCCGTTGGGTTTTTGGTTGCCAAATATATTTATTGTAAAAAGTTGATTTAGAATCAATTATAAAATAAAAAAATTATAAATTGATAACAGGAACTTGTTTTTTGAACCTTTCTGAAAAAGCGATTCACCAAAGCGTGCAAATATACGGCTTTTACTCACAATATGAAGCATTTGTTGCAAAATACCACGTTTTCAATACTTTACTTATGGCAGAAACTTTACAAATAAAATATATACACTCTTTTAAAATGCAAGAGTAATAACTTTTTAGAAATTATCCACTATAAACCATCCATTATCCATTAATAAACAGTTCAATCCATTGTGTTATTCCTCGTCCTTCCAAAAAATCATTTTTAAGAGAGATGAGTTCAGCAACCGAAAGGTCAATGATATTTTTTTGATGAAATTCTTGAATCCGTTGTCGTTCTCGCCACGAAATTTGTCCATCTAACAGCAATCCAATAATAATGAGTAATTGACAAAAACGCTTTAGCACAGAATTGGCTGTTGCTAAACGTTGAGCGTAATCATTTGGAATATGATGTTTCTGTTCAATCGGTATGTCAAAAACAGCTAAAATTTTAGCCGTCAAATAAGCATGGTTGGCGTGATAATCTCTTTTGCTCACGGCAATAAATTGTAGGGTATCATAAATAAGCGATTTAGTCTCTGGCACATCTTTGATTTCTGATGCAATCTTTTCAAAAGTAGGCACGATGAAATCAATCAGATTTTGTCCCATAATCATCACTCGTGCCTCACGCAATATATTACGTGTCGCCATGATGTTCCAAAAAGCAAAAATGGGAATACCCAACAAATCCAAAACTTCACGCACCGCATAACGTCCCAAAACCCGCCGCACCAATATCTTCACCACCATATTACTCAAAGTCGCTTTCAAGGCAATGAACAAATTTATCATCCACACCTGAGATATTTTCATGCCTTGATACGGGTCAATACCAAAACTTTTCAACGTCTTATCTTTTTCTTCCGTCGAAACAGCTAATATTTTATCTTGTTTTTCTTTTAAAACAGCCATATCGGACGTTATATAACCCATCGAAACAGCCATGCGTTGGATGCAATAAACATGCAAAATGGTCAAAGCCCAAATTTCAAAAAATACCAAAACGACACCATATATAGTAGCCACCAAAGGTATCGTCGTCATGCCAACATAAGGCAAATCGACATTCCAATTTGGAAAAAGCTGCGGCATGAAATATTGTGGCAAATACAAAAGTAAAACAGCCAAAGTGCCTATCAAACCCGAAGTCACCCACGCCATCCATTCGAGTCGGTGAACCGCTTTGCGCTCGGCAGGGTTTAGTAAATGCAAATACGCATCCGTCTCCACGGCA
>JAYTMW010000613.1:0-2662 GCA_043728105.1 Saprospiraceae bacterium
AGCGTTGGTTTCAATTGATTCATTTGTTAAAATTGTTTGGTTAAAAATTATTTTCATTGATACTAATAAAACTTAGCTGTAAAAGATGAGTATTTGGTAAAGGTTAATTTGCATTTTTAGGCTATATGAAATTAAGTTTAAAAATCAATTTTGATAATATTTTAAAACTTAATGAGTCAAAAATAGTATCAAAATAATAAACCATTCTCGGCATTTTTGAGCCATCTCCCCTTCGTCGTAAAGCCACATTTTCGATATTGATTTCGATATTTAAAGTGTTTTACGAAGTGATATAATAGGCTTTGTTAGATTTTACTGCGCTTTTAAAAATTCTCCCCTCGTACTATCCACTTATGCCCCAAGATTTTATGAAAGTTTCTCATATCTTGCAATCAAATGATAACAATCAACTATGAAAAATGACTTTATAAGAATATATGCCGCCATTGACGAAAAAGAACAGGCCGCTTTTCAGCACTATATCCAATCCTTTTACGGTGGTCAAAAAGTGGCATTGGCAGTTTTTGAGGAGGTTGAAATAGCTGGACTCGTATCACCTGATACGCTACGAGAATCCACGTTCAATGCCATTCGTAAAAAATCAACGGGCGATAAAAATCGCCTAAATGCTTTTGATGATTTAAAAAAATGGCTATTGGAGTTTCTTGCCCTTCAAGATCTTAAACAGAATACGATTGAAGCCAAATTCTTTAAATTAGAGGCACTGCGTAAACGCAATATGGTAGAAGCATTCCAGCAAAACTCAAAAAAATTAGATATAGAATTGGATAAACAAGAGTATCCAAACCTATGGCGTTTATTCTGGCGAGTTCGGCTTTATCACCTCAACTATTTCAGTTTACCTGTTAATAAACTTCAAGACTACAAGCCCGAATTGCTTTCTTTGATGCAGTCGCTTGATGATTTTTACATTGCTGCCAAATTGCAGTACAGTGCTGAATTTTATAATCGCTCGAAAGTTTTGCAAGATGCGTATCCATTTACTTTGTTAAAGGAAATATTAAATTTGTTGGAAAACGATACAACTCAAAGCCCTATTATTTCTACGCTTTATAAGCCTATGTTGGAGTTGGTCAGAGATAACTCAACCATAGCGTATAATCAGCTGAAAGAATTTTTGATAAACCACCCTAAGCATGACCCAATAGAACGCCAAGCCATTTTACAATACTTGATAAACTATTCTCAACGAATCATGGATGAAAGTCCCGAAGCCATGACTATTGAAATGTTTGAGCTTCACGAAATCGGTATTAATCAATCTATTTTTATTATAGCGGGCTATTTTTCTACAAACACATTCTTAAATATTGTCAATACAGCTTGTTTTTTAAAAGATACTGAGTGGGCCAATAATTTTGTTACGCATTTTTCTGACAAACTCTTGCCCATTGATAGAGATGATGCGACATCAATAGCCTTAGCTCGTATTGCTTTTGAAGATAAAAAACACAAAGATGTCAAAGCCATACTGCGACACAAGGCTTCTAAGAATATCAATTTTGAATTAAATATCCGATTACTCAACCTTCGAGCGACTTATGAACTTCAAGATTTGCCCCCAAGTGTCATGGAGGATATGAATGAAAACTTCTATTTCTGCGTCCGAAGGAGTAAAAAAATAAGTGAATCCATTCAGCAAAAAGCACTTCATTTTCATAAAATGTACCGCTCTCTCATTGCTCATAAAACGGGTAAAAAAACTAAAAAACAACTACTCAAAGAACTTGAAAAATGCCCTAAAAACACTTTTTGTTACGATTGGATAAAGCAGAAAATAGAAAAATTATCGAAATAATGACAAAGGTAGGAGGTACCTTACGATCGCTGGGGTACCATCAACTACTCGGGTTTTTTGCTTAGAAAATTATAATTTCTTCGACCACACCCAACAGGATTAAAATAATCTCGATTGTCATTTTCCAAAAGTTTAAATTGTGAAAGAACTGAGTTTGAAAATACCCTAATTCAAATGAGTAGAAATACTGAGGGGGTAGCCTAACTGTAAGCAAGTCAAGAACTTTACTCAAAATCTAACCCTCGTCTTAGGGGCAAATTTTACGGATACTGTAAAAAATCCTGTCTCACCAACAGGGATTATGTTGAATCTTTATAGCTATAAAAAGATAGTTGGGAGAAGCCGTTTTAGATTCGAGCTTTCTAAAATCCAATACTCGATTTCCCCTTTCTATTCTTTGGTAGAAAAAATAGGGAATTGGTACTCATAGAAAAATGGGAAAAGAATGGCTTTGGCAAGAAAAAATATATAAAAAGTTATAACTAATTGATAATCAATTGGTTATAACTGAGTATATTTTTTATTTTTTTTGACTATATTTTAAAAAACGATTAAAAATTGAATTGAATTTGTATTTTTGTGAAAATCAATTAATGAGAATAAGTACCAAATCAAACAGTTTACTACCAACATGAAACAAGGATTCACTACGGATACTGATTTACTTGTCTTGATACGCTCCGACAAAACAAGCGATAATGATTTAGCATTGAAGCAATTATTGGATACCCCCTCAGTAAAAACGGGCATTGACGCTCTGTTTTTAGATTCTGGCTTTGAAAAACTTACGGTTGATTATTTGTCTAAAAAGGCTTTTGATACCCTTAAAGAACGGGTGAAAGA
>JAYTMW010000614.1:0-9930 GCA_043728105.1 Saprospiraceae bacterium
GTCATTTTATCAATGCTTAACATGTCGCTATTGACCAAAAGACTGTCTGTCTGTTCGGAGAGTACGGCAAGTTTTGCGGTGGCAGAATTGGTGTATCGCTTGTAGAAAAAATTACCAAAAATTAGGGTCAAAATGGTAAAGGCAGCTATGCCAATCATAGTATTTTTTTTCAATTCTTTCATGTTTGTTTGTCTTAATTTGAAAAGTAGTCTTTGTTTTTTTGAACAACCAAGTGCAAATATATGTAGAATTTGAGATGAAATTAGATTGTTTTATCATTTTCTTGTAAATCTTGTAAAAATACTGAGGGGGTACTACAAATAATTTTAAGGATAAGAATTGCTGATTTTAAATTTAAAAAGAAGTTGCAACGTTAAAAAAAATGATATAGCGAAGGAGACACATTTGAAAATCGATAAAATACTTTTTGTATTTAACCAAAAAATACATTAACTTCGCAAAGAAGGCTTATTCCTTATTTTTTTTTTTTTCTTACTTAGATTTTTATAAAACATTGATTTTCAGTAAGTTGCGCCCTTGATCCTAAGATATTAAATTTTTTATGTAATAATAAAGCATAAGACAACGAGCTTCGTCAATCTTACGTTATAGTCTGTAAAAACAAAATCACCATGCAAGATGCCGCTTCCTTATATTACAACGAGACAGAAGAACTCATCATTCAGAGGGCTTATCGGCAGTTGCTCAAAAGCATCAAAACGCCGCTAACGGATGATGATAAAAAGAACATGCGCAGGGCGTATGAAATGGCAGTTGAGGCGCACCGTGAGCAACGGCGCAAGAGTGGCGAGCCATATATTTTGCATCCTATTGAAGTTGCTCGTATATGTGCGGAGGAAGTCGGTTTGGGACCAACGGCTGTCGTAGCTGCTTTGTTACATGACGTTGTGGAAGATACTGATGTGACTTTAGATCAAATTAAAATAGAATTCGGAGAAAAAATTGCCACAATCGTTGATGGTTTGACAAAACTTGATGCCACCGAAACGGATGGCGATAGCCTTCAAGCCGAGAATTTTAAAAAGATATTGGGGACGCTCGTTGATGACGTGCGGATTGTGTTGATAAAAATGGCGGATCGCTTGCACAACATGCGGACGTTGGGTTCGATGCCACACCATAAGCAACTCAAAATTGCTGCGGAGACGGAATATATTTATGCACCGCTGGCGCATCGTTTGGGTCTTTACAATTTCCGTTCTGAATTTTTGGATTTGTGTTTGAAAATTACACACCGTGATGAATATGATGACATCGCTCACAAACTCAATGAAACAAAGCGTGAACGCAATAATTACATCGAAGAATTTATTGACCCGTTAATTGCCCCTTTAGATGCGCTTGGCATCAAATATCGCATTTCGGGTCGCCCGAAGTCCATTTATTCAATTTGGAACAAAATCAAGCAAAAACATTGTGCTTTTGAGGAAATTTATGATCTTTTTGCCATCCGCATCATTATAGATGTGCCACTTCCACAGGAAAAAGGAGCTTGTTGGAATGTGTATTCTATCATCACGAGCGTACATACGCCGCTTCCTGAGCGTCTGAAAGATTGGATTACAATACCAAAATCCAATGGTTATGAGTCGTTGCACACCACCGTTATTGGTCAAGATGGACGCTACGTGGAGGTGCAAGTGCGCACGGAACGCATGGATGAAGTGGCTGAACGTGGCTATGCGGCGCACTGGAAATATAAGGGTGTGCGTAAGCAAAAAGACGTTTTTGAATCATGGTTCGACAACGTGCGGGAGATGGTTGGCAAGGCGGCCACGGATAATACGGTTGATTTTATTCAAGATTTTAAAACCACCAATCTTTTTGCCGAGGAGGTTTATGTTTATACGCCAAAAGGTGATTTAAAAATGTTGCCAAAAGGCGCAACCGCATTGGATTTTGCCTTCAATATTCACTCCGATGTGGGTTATCACTGTCAGGCGGTGAAAGTGAACAACCGATTGGTGCCAATGGGAACGAAACTCCAAACAGGCGACCAAGTTTCGGTTGTGACCAACAAAAATCAGAAGCCCAATGAGGCATGGTTGAAATGGGTGGTCACGGGCAAGGCACGAGATAAAATTCGTTCCGCTTTGAAAGAAGATGAACGCAAACAATCGGTGTTTGGTAAAGAGGCATTGCAGCGCAAATTGGAGCATTTGAAATTGGATTTTGATACGAATGTTGATATTTTATGCAAATATTTCAATTTCAAAACCCGTCAAGATTTCTACGTTGCCATCGTCAATCAAGCCATTGATTTGGTGGATGATTTGAAAGTTTTTAAGATTGAAAAGGGTAAATTTGTTTTAATAGAAGAAGAAAAAAGCAAGGATACCCCCCTCAGTATTGAGTCCAAAAAAGTTGGAAAAAATGGTCCCAAAGCCCAGCTTTTCATCAACGGAGAGGTAGCAAGTTTATACGAATATGCGATGGCGGAGTGTTGTAATCCACTGCAAGGTGATGATGTTTTTGCCTACACGAGTTCAGCAAATATCATCAAAATACATCGAGTAAACTGCAAAAATGCGGATAATTTGATGACTTTTTATGGTAATCGCATCCTTAAAGCGGAGTGGGGCGCATCCACAAAAGCAACGTTTGTGGCCGAGGTGCTCATCACGGGCGTTGACAATGGCGTGGGCATGATTGAGCGACTTTCTAACAAAATTTCATCCGATATTGGTCTCGATATTCGCTCGTTTAGCATCGAAGGCAACGAAGGTTACTTTGAAGGCAGGGTAAAATTAGTGGTGGCGAATAAAGACCAATTGGTGTTGGCGATTAAGGCATTGAAGGGGTTGGATGGGGTGAATAATGTGGTGCGGGTGGATTGATTTTACCGCTTTGGCTTATATTTCCCCTTATCCAAAATCTCCTGCGCATTCCGCATAGCCAAAAGCTGCGGCAAAGTGGTATTCGGATTCCGTTTCATAAACTGTTTTACGATTTGCCAACCCAAATAATTGCCTGTTTCGCCCGGTGATTCGGGTGGCATACCAGGCGAACTTGGGCTTGGCGACACCAACTTGGATATTTTTTTTTGATTGGTTTCATACAACACATTGGCCTTCAAAAGACTCGACCACATTTCCACTTCATTGTCTTTGCACCACTTGGTTTGCTTGGCTGAATACCCAAATTTTATGCTATCAGGCGTTTCGGGCATCAATTGGTCAAGTATATAAAGTTGCTTGCCGTTGTGAATCATCATATCCAATAAACGAACCCCACTATCTTCACCTGCCCGTGCGTTGATGACCATACGCATGGCTTTTGTGGTCAAATACTGAGGGGTCAACGTGCGACGTATATAATCGTATCGCACATTTTCCATTTGCATATAATCTGAATGATTTTCACCCAAAAAGAAATCTAAACCAATACCAATTGTGTCACGCCCGAAGACATAAGCATCGTAATTGTATTGAGAAACAAAAGGTACGAAAGTCAAATCGCTGTTCGGAAAGTAATATTTATAAAATTTAGCGGCTTGTTGCAGTTCTTTTTTATAAGGTTCAAAATTCTTAAAAACAATTTGCGTCGTGTCATAAGTCTTGCGCACGAAAGTATCGGTCAAAAACTTCTGCAAAAGCGAAAAATACTGAGGGGGTGTCTCTTGTGGCTTTTTCGCACCGATAATATCTTTAAAAAAAACCTCTGATACTTTGCCATATTTGCTGTTCAAAGCCTCCAATTCGGGTAATGTTTTGACCGCAAAAAGGTCTTGGTCAAAACGCAAAAATGGGGTGTTTGTCACCACATCCGATACGTCAGGAATATTCTTTTTTTCTTCGTCACTGCCGCAAAAAGTAAAGAGCAAACAGATTCCTAAAAGTGTTATAAATGGGCTTAATTTATGGGAAATCATATAATTATGAATAATTTATTTTAATTTAAAGTAAAAAATTTAGCTCTAAATACGATAGAGAAACCTTTAAAGTTTCCCTATCGTTTGGATAAAGCATTGTCAAAACGCTTTAGTGAAAAAAATATTATAACCAATTTAAGTTACCTAAAATCAATAACCATATTCTGGGATGTTTGATTTTTAATCTTTGACTATGGTTTGAAAAGGAAAGTATCCCTCTATTTTCAAGCAGTGTATATTTCAACTTGCTTACCTTATAAATTAAATAAAATTTCGTACTTACCGACTTAAATAAATTAATATAAAAAAATACCTTTGTTTTTTCCTAAATCATAAAAATAAAATTCATTCATAAAATGAAAAAACTCTTAGTTCTTTTTACACTTATCGCACTTTGCACCCCCTCAGTATTTCACGCTCAAAAGCCCATTACCCTCGAAGATATTTGGGGTAAATACACCTTCCGAACCAACGGCGTACCGGGCTTCAATTTTATGAAAGACGGCAAACATTATTCGACTACCGACGGTCAAAATATCATCAAAAATGACCTCACGACGGGGCAAGCCGTGGGCAAAATTTATAGTAGCACCGAGGAGTTTGAGGACTACGCTTTTAACAGCGATGAGTCGCAAATTTTACTGGCTACGCAGATGGAAGAAATCTATCGTCGCTCTTCAAAAGCGTTTTATAAAGTGTGGAATGGCAAGGCTTTAACGGCACTTTATCCGAAGGCAAAACAAATCAATCCGACCTTTAATCCACAAGGTACGCACATTGCTTTTACGAGCGATAACAACTTGTATATCAATGAATTAAAGATGAATAAAATTACGCAAGCGACGAATGACGGCGTTCAAAACAAGGTCATAAATGGCTTGTGTGATTGGGTTTATGAAGAAGAATTTTCGTTCACTCGTGCCTACGAATGGTCGCCCGATGGCTCAAAAATAGCCTTCTTGCGCTTCGATGAAAGTGCCGTGCCTGAGTTCACTTATCAGACCTACGACCCTAAAAATACCTACCCTACGAATGTCACTTTTAAGTACCCGAAAGTGGGTCAAAAAAACTCGGTGGTGTCGGTTTGGTTGTTCGATTTGAAGACCCAAAAACTCATGCCTGTTCAGACGGGCGCATCCGAATATTTCCCTCGTTTGCGCTGGACACCCGATGGTCGCCTTATCGTTTTCAAACTTAATCGCCTACAAAATGAGCTGGAATTACTCTTAGCGGATGCCAAAACGAGCAAGGCTACGGGTACGCTTTTGAAAGAATCCCGCCCAACTTACAT
The DNA here is from genome assembly GCA_043728105.1 of Saprospiraceae bacterium. Lineage (GTDB taxonomy): Bacteria > Bacteroidota > Bacteroidia > Chitinophagales > Saprospiraceae > JAAFJT01. The sequence continues at coordinate 5,184 of JAYTMW010000614.1, forward strand.
TGACATCGAAATGAACAACGATTTGTCATTTTTGAAAGATGGTTCGTTCATAAAATCAAGCGAACAAGACGGTTGGAATCATATTTATCACTATGACAAAAACGGTAAATTGATTCGTCAACTCACAAAAGGGGCGTTTGATGTGCGCAAAGTTTATGGCGTGGATGAAGCCAACGGCGAGGTTTTTTATCAAGCCTCGAAGATTACGCCGATGCAAAAAGAGATTTATTTTGCCAAAATTGACGGATCAAAAGACCATGCCATTTCGCCTACCGTAGGCGGAAATGATGCAGAATTTAGTAGCAATTTTTCTTATTTTGTCTTAACGCACTCTACCATAAATACAGCTCCTACATACACCGTTTATGACAACCAAGGTAAAGAAATTAGAACAATTGAAGATAATAAAAATATACAAGTCCTTCAAAATCAATATGGTACGGTAAAAACTGAGTTTTTCAAGTTCAAAACGATGGTTGAGACGGGAAATACTGAGGGGGTCGAACTAAACGGTTGGATGATGAAACCTGCCAATTTTGACGCAACGAAAAAGTACCCCGTTTTTATGACCCAATACTCTGGCCCCAACAGCCAACGTGCCAACGATGATTGGGACGGACAAGATTATTGGTGGTATCAAATGCTGACCCAAAAAGGCTATATCGTCGTCTGCGTTGACCCACGTGGCACGGGCGGACGGGGCGAGGCATTCCGCAAAATCACGTACAAGCAATTGGGTCATTACGAGACGATTGACCAAATAGAAGCCGCCAAATGGCTCGGCAAACAGCCTTACGTGGATGCCACCCGCATCGGCATTTTTGGTTGGAGTTATGGCGCATACATGTCGAGTTTGTGCATTTTGAAAGGCAATGATGTGTTCAAAGCCGCCATTGCCGTTGCGCCCGTCATCAATTGGAAGTGGTACGACACGATTTATACCGAGCGTTTTATGCAAACCGACAAAGAAAATGCGAAGGGCTACGAAGATAATTCACCCATCAATTTTGCCGACCGTTTGAAGGGTAATTATCTCATCGTGCATGGCATGGGCGACGATAATGTGCATTTTCAAAACTCCGTAGAAATGGTGAATGCCTTAGTGAAAGCCAATAAAAAGTTCGATTCGGAGTATTATCCGAATAAAAATCATGGTATTTATGGTGGGACTACGAGGCTGCATCTTTGGAATAAGATGACGGCTTTTATTTTGGAGAAGTTGTAGTTTCTAAAATATTTTTCAAAAAAAGGCTATATTTGTATGGTTCAACAATCTTAAAATAATGGGAAATGAATGTATTAGAAATGAAAGTTGAGATATACGAAACCCTCGCCAATACGCACGACGAGGATAAAGTTACTCAAATGTATGAGGCCTTACACCAAATCATAGAAGAGGACTCTGATTGGTGGGATGATTTGACACCCACACAACAAGAACAATTGTCAAAATCTATTGAAGACAGTCATAATCCCGAAAATTGGATTGATTATGATGATTTTAAGAAAAAGAATGGGCGATGGTTCAAAGGTTGATTATTACCAAAACGGCGGGGCGGTCTTTGGAAGCTATTTTACTTTATCTTGAAGAAAACTTTTCGCTTACTACGGCTCAAAAATTGGCTTCGAAGGTTGATGAAAAAGTACAATTACTTTTCAGACAACCTTATGTTGGTCGTCCTTCTTCTAAGGCAAAAACAGTTAGAAAAATTGGTATTTCAAGGCATTTGATGATGTATTATCGAGTGGTTGGGAGTTCTTTGGTTATTTCTGATTTCTTTGATTCACGGCAAAATCCTGATAAGAGTAGGTTTTAAAAATCATGGTGTTTATGGCGGGACTACGAGGCTGCGTCTTTGGAACAAAATGACGGCTTTTATTTTGGAGAAGTTGTAGTTTTAAATCAAAATATCAATTTTAAAATAAAATATAAACCATTTATTTAAAATTTATTTTAAATTTTAAATAAATGGTTTATATTTGTGGCACGAAATTTAATACAAATATATGGAGGCATATTTTACAAATAAAGAGTTAAAAAAACTTTACGAGGAAGGTAAATCAAAAAAATATCCAATCCCAACCGATATAGCAAAAAAATTTGTTATGTGTGTTCAAAAAGTTATGGCAGCTAATGATATATACGATTTTTGGCGAGACCCATCGCTAAATTTTGAAAAACTGAATGGTTATGAAAATAGATATTCTATGCGTCTAAAGTTAAAATATCGGCTCGAAATGGAAATCGAATGGCAAAATACTGAATGTACTATCGGCATTTGTTCAATTGATGAAATTTCAAATCATTATAGATAATATAACTTTTGCAACAAGCCTTTTATCAAACTGAATAATCACAGAGTTCGGATGTAGAATATTGATTATCAATTCTTTATAGCTAAATTCTTTATTCAAAATATAGCCCTACTATCAATTGTAAAAAACAAAAAACAAGCATTCTACTCCGTTTTTCACTTACATGAATCAATTTAATTACCTATGGCTACTAACGTCTCATCACTCAAACCATTTTATAATCCAACACCTGCAGATTTTATTCAAGAACAGCTTGATTCAAGAGATTGGACTCAAGAAGATCTTGCTAACGTGTTGAATTATAGTCTTCCAACGATTAGTAAATTACTTAAAAATAAATCTTCAATAACAATAGATGTGGCAACAGCTTTAGCTGAAGCTTTCAAACAAACCCCACAATATTGGCTTAATTTAGATAATTTATACCGACTTAATTTGCGTAAAGAAACTCAAACCGAATCCGAAGTGGCTCTTAGAGCAAAAATCTACGAAACATTGCAAGTCAATGAAATGGCTAAAAGGAAGTGGATTGACAAAAGAAATTTAGTTTCTTCGATAACCCAATTTTTTAGATGTAAAAATATAGAAGAGATTTTCGATAAAGGAATTGGCGAATTGGCATATAAAAAATCCGAAGCATTTGAAGATAGATTTGATACCAATGCCGCAAGTTGTTGGTTTCAAATGGCTAAAAACACTTCTGAAACAATAAAAGTACCTCAATTCGATTCCACTAAATTAATCATTTTAGCCAATAAATTACATACTTATACTGCCGAAAATGATATTGCAGGCTTTTTAAGTGCATTAAATGATTGTGGCGTAAGATTTTTTGTATTGTCACATCTACCAAAGACTTATATTGACGGTGCCGCTTTTTACTTAGAAAATGTCCCTACAATCGTTTATACAGCTCGATATAAACGTTTGGATAATTTTTGGTTTGTATTAGCCCACGAAATTGGTCATATCATTCGGGAACATTTGAATAATAAAAATTGGTTTATCATAGATTCTGACAATTCGGTATCCAATCAGCAAGAATTGGAAGCCAATCAAGAAGCGGCTCGTATGTTGAAGCATAAAGAAATTTTAGACATTTTTGGTAAATTAGATTATTTACCGTCAAATCAAATTGTGGAAGCCGCAAAGAAATTGGATGTTCATCCTTGCATCATCGTAGGGGCATTGAGTCGTATCAAGGAGACTTATTATAGAAGATTTCAAGAATTTAATGAAGATATTTTTAGCTTGATTCCTGATGTGTATCAAATAGAGAAACACTTATGAGAAAGTGTAGATTGAAGCAATGATTGCATCCAGTAAAAAGTTCGATTCGGAGTATTATCCGAATAAAAATCATGGTATTTATGGCGGGACTACACGTTTGCATCTTTGGAATAAGATGACGGCTTTTATTTTGGAGAAGTTGTAGTGGGTTGATTTTCAATGGATTATAAATATTTAAAATGAGAAATTTGAAAAAAGAAGATTATAAAAAATTGAAGGGTTTTAACGAAATGTTAGAGCTTGAATACGGTCTTGTGGGTACACTTAATAGAGACGAGTTTGAGAAAAATGCAACAGCATTTATTCAATCAGAAATAGATAATTCTGATTGGTGGGATAATTTGATACCTAATCAGCAAGCACAATTATCGAAATCTATTGAAGACAGTCATAATCCTAAAAATTGGATTGAGTATGATGACTTTAAGAAAAAGAATGGGCAATGGTTTAAATAAAAGCGAAAATACTGAGGGGTATAATTTTATTTTTTTGCAAAATTTAGTTTTTCTCATAACAAAAAATCACGATTCTACATCTACTAAAATAGTAACATTAATATTGAGAGCATTACTTATTTTCAACAAAGTTCCAATCGTAGGATTCGTTCTCCCAGCTTCTATTCTCGACATATTAGATTTTTCAAAATCGCACAAAGAAGCCAACTCTTGCTGAGAGATACCTTTATCCTCACGCATAGTCTTTATTCTCTTACCTAACTTTTTTTGAAACTCTGGATACATCTACTGCCTTTTGCAGCGATGAAGTTGAATGGATATTAAAAATAATTGGTTATCATATTTGATAACTCAAATAAATTAATTATCTTTATCCCATTAGATTAAATATCTAATTTTAGCTATTGTCAAAAAAAAATAAAATTATACTTCAATCCGTTTTTTTAACAATTAAAATCTTATCAAAATGAAGAAAAGAAAGTTTTTATCAATTGCAATTATTACAGGGGTTTTGTGCTGTAACATGCTCATTATTTCCAAGACACCAACAAATGCAAAAATATCTGGAGTTGCCTGTAGGTACGCCGAGGGAGATGGCAAAGCATTATTAGCATCTTTTAGTGTGCTTTGTACTTCAGGAGCTCAAATTTGTATGATTGGTGGAATATTCACTGCACCAGAAGCTG